>NZ_JAHCZD010000025.1:0-18314 GCF_018501175.1 Campylobacter sp. 2018MI10
TTATAATAGTTAGTAATAGCGATATTAAGGATATTTTAGGAGTTAAAGAGCCTTTAATTTTACTTGATAATGTAGATTTTAATAAATATTTTAAATTGTATTCTAATAATAATTTAGAAATTTTTAAATTCTTAAATCCTAAGAAATTAGATATTATTAGTAATAATGCAAAACTTATTAATCGCAAAATAAGTCTTTTTTATAAAGATAATTATTTGCATATTTATATTCATAATTTTTCTTTTAGTGAAAATATTGAAAAAGAATTTAAAAGCATAATAAATATTGTTAATGAGTTTTAAAAAATGTGAGAATTTGAAACACGAAATTAAAAGTATATGCTATTATAAGTTATAATTTTATTTTTGTTATATTTATAACATTAAAATTGTCAGAATTTTATATCAGGAGAGAAAATGAAAAGAGAAGAAATAAAAGAATTAATAGATATGTTTGCTCAAGCAAATATAGGCAAAATCAAAATCAAAGAAGGCGATTTTGAAATTAGCTTAGAAAAGCAAGGAACGGTTGTTGAATGCGCACCAATTCCTGCAGTAATGCCACAAAGTGCTCCAGCACCAATTAATGTAAATGTAGTAAATGAAGCACAACCTGCTAAAAACACTCATCCAGCAATTACAAGCCCAATGGTAGGAACATTTTATCAAGCACCAAGTCCAGGGGCAGCTAGTTTCGTAAAAGTTGGTCAAACAGTGAGAAAAGGCGATACAATTTGCATTATTGAAGCTATGAAAATTATGAATGAAATTGAAGCTGAATTTGATTGCAAAATCGTAAGTGCTTTAGTAGAAGATGGACAACCTGTGGAGTATGGAACAGAATTATTTGCAGTTGAAAAACTATAAGTAGGTTGCAATGAGAGAGATTAAAAAGATTTTAATTGCTAATCGTGGAGAAATAGCTCTAAGAGCTATTAGAACGATTAAAGAAATGGGTAAAGAAGCTATTTGTATATATTCTAGTGCTGATAAAGACGCTTTATATTTAAAATATTGTGATGCTAGTATTTGCGTTGGTGGTCCAAAATCAAGCGAGAGTTATTTAAATATCCCATCAATTATTAGTGCTGCTGAATTATGTGGTGCTGATGCGATTTTTCCTGGATATGGGTTTTTGAGTGAAAATCAAAATTTCGTAGAAATTTGTGAGCGTCATAATATTAAATTCATAGGTCCTAGCGTAGAAGCTATGAATACTATGAGTGATAAAAGTAAAGCTAAACAAGTTATGAAAAGAGCAGGTGTTCCAGTAATCCCAGGTAGTGATGGGGCTATTAGTGGAGTAGAAGTTGCAAAAGAATTAGCTGAAGAAATGGGCTATCCTGTTATTTTAAAAGCTGCTGCAGGTGGTGGTGGTCGTGGTATGCGTGTGGTTGAAAAGGCTGCTGATTTAGAAAAAGCATATTGGTCTGCTGAAAGCGAAGCTACAAGTGCATTTGGTGATGGTAGAATGTATATTGAAAAATACATTAAAAATCCACGCCATATTGAAGTGCAAATCATAGGAGATAGCTTTGGAAATGTTATTCATATAGGTGAGCGTGATTGTTCTATGCAAAGAAGACATCAAAAGCTAATAGAAGAAAGTCCAGCTAGAATTTTAGAGCCAGCTACTAGAGAAAAATTATTAGAAACTGCTATAAGAGCAGCTAAAGCTATTGGATATGAAGGTGCAGGGACATTTGAGTTTTTATTAGATGATTATCAAAATTTTTATTTTATTGAAATGAATACAAGATTACAGGTTGAGCATTGCGTAAGTGAAATGTGTAGTGGAGAAGACATTATTCGTCATATGATAAATGTAGCTGAAGGAAAAGCTCTACCTAAACAAGAAGAGATAAATTTTAAAGGTCATTCAATTGAGTGCAGAATTACTGCAGAAGACCCTAAAACATTTACACCTTGTCCTGGGACAATTAGTAGATATACAGCTCCTGCAGGTGCAAATGTGAGAATGGAAAGCCATGTTTATCAAGGATACAGCGTTCCTCCGTTTTATGATAGTATGATAGGCAAGCTTGTTGTGTGGGCTCCTACAAGAGAGATGGCAATTCATAAGATGAAATGTGCTTTACAAGAATTAATAGTAAGTGGTATTAAAACTACAAAAGATTTTCATATTTCTATGATGGAAAATCCTGATTTTATAAACAATAAATTTGATACAAACTATTTATCAAGAAGATAATTCCTAAATGAAATTCTTTAAGAATTTCATTTAGTCCTAAGTAATGCTATGAAAGAAATTAATTTTTATAAATTATCTTTAAATATTTATTTAGAAATGCTACTTCGTTTTAGCTCTATTGTCATAAATACTATTATGATTAGTAGATACAATGTGTTTTTAATAGGAGCTATGAGTAGTGCAAATCAGATTTTTATAATAGCTACAACTATATTTTCATTCCTTTCAATTGGTTCAAGTGTATTAATATCTCAAGCTTTAGGCGCTAATAACAAAAACTTAGCAATAAGGTCAGCTCATATTAGTATATCTTTTAATATGGTTTTAGGTATTTTGATATTTTTTATAATTAATTTTTTTGATGGCAATATGCTTAGGTTGTTAAATGTTCCTAATGATATATTTGATTATTCATTAATATATTTACAAACTATAGCTTATGTAATATTGTTAGATTGCTTAAATATAGCTTTATCATCTGTCATTAGAACTTATGCTAAGGCTAAGGAATTAATGATTGTATCGCTTATTATGAATGCAGTTAATATTGTTTTTAATGCTATATTTTTATATAAATATGATTTAGGCTTATTTGGAGTGGGAATTTCAAGTGTAATTTCTAGGATAGTAAGCCTTGCAATGCTAATTTATATATATTTTAAGATTGCAAAACTTAAGATTTATTTTGAGCTATTTTTTAAAATTAATAAAAAAATATTAAAAAATATTTTGACAATAGGTGGCTTTAGTGCAGGAGAAAATCTACTATGGTCAGCACAATATATGGTTATTTTCGCTTTTGTTGGATTATTAGGAAAAGATGCTTTAAGTATTCAAAGTATATTTTTTCAAATTTCAATGTTTATATTTACTACTAGCTCTGCATTAAGTGTGGCTAATGAGATAATCATCGGTAGGCTAGTTGGTGCAAAAGAATTTGAAAAAGCGTATAAACAAAGTTTTAAAGTATTAAAAATTGCAATAATTTGTAGTTTAGTATATGCTAGTTTTGTTTTTTTAATTCAAGATTATATATTTCAAGCACTTAGTTTAAGCAATGAATTAATAAATATTATAAAACCGCTTTTTATAATAAGTTTTTTCTTAGAAAGCTCAAGAGCTTTAAATATAGTAATGGTTAATTCTTTAAGGGCTAGTGGGGATGCTGCTTTTCCTTTTTATGCTGGAATTGTTTTTATGTGGGGAGTTAGTGTTCCTTTAGCTTATATTTTAGGGATACATTTACATTTTGCTATGGTTGGAATATGGAGTGCTTTTGTAGTTGATGAACTTTTAAGAGGACTTGCTAATACATATCGTTGGAAAAGTAAAAAATGGCAAAGCAAATCAGCTGTATAAATATCTTTTAAAAGATATTTATATTTTATGATTTAGTGTTGTTGTGCTTTTAAATTCTTGTTTGTATCCGTTAGTTTCTATGCTATCTTTTAACATTTCTTCAAGTAAAGAATCATAAAATTCTTTAACACTTAGCACATATTTTGCATATTCTTTGTTTTTTGCTAATAAGTAATTTAAATTAAATTTTAATTGTTGTAATAAATCGCTTGATTTTTCACTTAATAAATCTGATAAATTACCATTATTTTTAGTAGCTAATTCAAGTAAGGCATTATCTAAAGCTTGCTTTTCTTTTAAAAAAGCATTAAGTGCTTCTACTTTTTCCTTATTTTGAGTATCAAGTCTGTCTTTTCTAGCTTCTTTAATATCACTTATTCCTTGTTCTGTTATGCTAATAATTTTTAATAAAAGATTATTAGCAGTAGCTAGTCTTTTTTCTATCATTAGCATAACTCATTTGCAATTGCATTTGCGGTAGATTTTAAATCAATTTTATAAGTTCCATTTGCAATTTGCTCAGCTATAGCAGCTGCTTTTGGGCTCAAAGAACTTTTGGTTTCTTTAACTTCAGTTTTATCAACATTTTCACTTTTTGTAGCTTTTGGCTTCATAATATCTTGGCTTGAATATACCATAGATGAACTAAGTGAGTTTAACATTTTTCAACCTTTTTATAATATTTGCATACTATATCGGAATTAGTTTAAAAAACTTTATAGCCTTTCTTTTAAAAAATTAAATAGCATTTCAGAAAATCCAAGCCCACCACTTAAAGCCTTACTCATAGCATCATTATACATTGAGCCATAAATATCATCTCCAGCGTCTTTTCCAAATAGTGGATTTTCTAATTTAAGACTAATATCAAGGACACTTTTTATCATAAATGCTTCAAAAGCATCTGTTTGTTCTTTTAACAATTTTTCATCTACTTTTGCAGTATTTGGCTGGTTTATTAAATTAGAATTTAAAATTTCATGAGATTTTTTATTTTCTATTTTATTAATTTCTTTTTCTAATAAATTAGAAAAATTATTTTTACTATCTTCGCTTAATTTTATTAAGGTATTTGTATTTGGTAGAGTATTTTTATATGTATTTTCATAAATTTTTGATATATCCATTATAAAATCTCCAATTCAGCATTAATTGCCCCAGCTTGTTTTAAATTTTTAATAATCGTTATTACATCAGCAGGGCTTGCACCTAATTTATTTAAGGCTCTAGTGATATTTGCTAAAGTTATTTTATCGTTAGTAATTCTTAAAATATTTGAGCTAGTATCAATTACACTACCATCTTTTAAATCAACTTCATTGTCTTTTAGTTCATAAGGTCTTTTAGGTTCAATTTTAATTGTTATATTTCCATGAGATATTAAAACAGGACTAACTTCTACATCAATTCCACTTATTATCGTTCCTGTTTTTTCATTTATTATGATTTTACTATTTGCGTTTATTTCTCCAGCATCTAGCGATAATACTTTTGCTATAAAATCAACTGCACTTTCTTCTTCTGGTCTTTCTATTATTATTGTTTTACCATCTGTAGCTTTTGCTATATCTAAATCATAAGCTTTATTTATTGCATTTTTTATTTTACTAGCTAGTGCAAAATCATTTTGCTTTAGACTTAGAGTAATTCTTTCTTGATTGTTAAAATCAAAATTAACTTCTCTTTCTATACTAGCTCCATTTGTTATTTTTGCATTTGTCATACTAGCACCTTTACCGCTACTATCTATACTAAGCGCTCCTTGAGCTAATGCGTAAATATTTCCATCAACACCTTTTAAAGCACTTAATAAAAGTGTTCCACCTTTTAAACTTTTAGCATCACCTAATGAAGCTACATTTACATCAATTTTATCCCCACTTTTTGCAAAGGCAGGTAATTTTGCACTAATCATAACTGCTGCGGTATTTTTACTTTTAATATCATCAGGGCTTATTTTGATATTCATAGAGCCTAGCATATTTGCAATTGATTGAATAGTAAATTCGCTACTAGAACCATCTCCACTACCATTTAGACCAACAACTAAACCATATCCGATTAATTCATTATCCCTAACTCCAACAATATTTGCAATATCTTTTATTTGTGAAGCCATTAAGGAATTTAATATAAATATCAAAAATATCATAAATCTCATTATTTTTCCTTATTTTAAATATGTTTAAATTAAGCAAATCATATTCCATATTTTTTACAAAAACATTAACCAAATACTAAATTAGCTTTTGTAAAATCAGCAGATTACTTTCAAATTTTAAGGATAATAAATGCACAATTTATTTTTATTTAGTGATTTTATAGCTGATGACAATAAAGCGATTACTTATTTAATTCATTTCGTTTTAGTTATTGCAATTATTTTGGTTTTAGCAAAATTAGCAACTTCTAAAATGCAATTAGTTCCAAAAGGTATTCAAAATATTATGGAAATGTTTTTAGATGGTGTTTTATCTATGGGTAAAGATACTTTAGGCTCAAAGGAAGCAGCTTTAAAATATGTTCCTTTAATCGCTACTCTTGGATTAGTTGTTTTTGTAAGCAATATAATAGGTATAATTCCTGGATTTGAAGCTCCTAGTGCTAGTTTAAATTTAACACTTCCTTTAGCAATAATTGTTTTTATATACTATCATTACGAAGGCATAAAAACTCAAGGATTTTTTAAGTATTTCAAGCATTTTTTTGGTCCTGTTAAAGTGATTGCTCCACTTATGTTTGTTGTTGAAGTGATATCACATTTTTCTCGTATAGTTTCTTTATCTTTCCGTCTTTTTGGAAATATTAAAGGAGATGATTTATTTTTAGGTGTTATTTTAGCTTTAGTTCCAATCGTAGCTCCGCTTCCACCATATTTTCTTTTAACATTTATGGCATTTTTACAATCGTTTGTATTTATGATTTTAACTTATGTATATATAGCTAGTGCTATTGCAATTGATGAGGAGCATTAATGGAATTTGAAGTAGTTATTGGTTTAGAAGTTCATACTCAGCTTAATACAAAAACTAAGATTTTTTGTTCTTGTGCGACAAGTTTTGGTGAAGTTGCTAATACTAATGTTTGCCCTGTGTGTTTGGCATTGCCTGGAGCTTTACCTGTATTAAATAAAGAAGCTTTACAAAAGGCTATATATTTTGGTAAAGCAATTAATGCAAAAATTAATGAAGTAAGTATTTTTAATAGAAAAAACTATTTTTATCCTGATTTACCTAAAGCTTATCAAATATCACAATTTGATGTGGCAATAGTTGAAGGTGGAAAATTAGAAATTGAAGGTGAGTTTGGTAAAAAAATAGTAGGAATTACTAGAGCTCACCTTGAAGAAGATGCAGGTAAAAATATTCACGAAAACGATAATTCTTTAGTGGATTTAAATCGTGCAGGAACTCCACTACTTGAGATTGTAAGTGAGCCAGATATTAGAAGTGCTGATGAAGCTGTAGCTTATCTTAAAAAACTTCATTCTATTATAAGATTTTTAGATATTAGTGATGCTAATATGCAAGAAGGCTCTTTTAGATGTGATGTTAATATATCTATTAGACCTAAAGGCGATAATAAATTTTATACAAGAGTAGAAATTAAGAATTTAAATAGTTTTAAATTTATTCAAAAAGCAATAGAGTATGAGAAAGAACGCCAAATAGCTGCTTGGATGGATGGTAAGTATGATAGTGAAGTAGTTCAAGAAACAAGATTATTTGATACTACAAGACTTATTACAAAACCTATGAGAAGCAAAGAAGAAGCTGCTGAATATAGATATTTTGCAGACCCTGATTTATTACCTGTATTTGCTAGTGCTGATATGATTAATGTTGCAATTCCTGAACTTGCAGATGAGAAAATATCTCGTTATGTTAGCGAGTATGGGCTAAAAGAAGATGATGCTAAGGTTTTAGTAAGCTCACTAGAAATGGCTATGTTTTTTGAATATTTAATAAAATCAGGTTGTTCTCCAAAACTTAGTACAACTTGGTTAAGTGTAGAATTAATGGGTTTATTAAAAGGTGAATTAAATATAACAAATTCTCCTGTGGGAAAAGAAAAATTAGCAGATTTGATAAAAGCTATTGAAAATAGTGAAATATCAAATAAAGCAGGCAAAGATGTTTTAGCTTATTTGTTTGAAAACGATATAAGTGTAAGCGATGCTATTGATAAACTAGGATTAAAACAAGTTAGTGATGATGGTGCTATTAATGCAATAATAGATGAAATATTATCTAAGAATGCAGATAAGGTAGCTGAATATAAGTCGGGTAAAGATAAATTGTTTGGATTTTTTGTAGGGCAGACTATGAAAGAAGGCAAAGGAGCTTTTAATCCAAATAAAGTAAATGAGCTTTTAAAGGCTAAGCTTGGATGATTAGCGTAATTGGTTCTGGTAAGTGGGGTAGTGCAATAGCTCATGCTATCTCACTTAATAACAAAGTAAATATTTGTTCTTTTAGTAAAAAATCAGGTGAATATATTGATATAAACGAAGCTAAAAAAAGTAAATATTTAATATTTGCATTAAGTGCTCAAGGAACCTATGATTATCTTAGAGCTAACTTTAGTAATTTAAATGATAATTATGTATTAATCGCTTCAAAAGGTATTTATCAAGACTTGTTTTTACACGATGTATTTTCTAAGTTTTTTCCAATAGAAAATATTAGTGTTTTAACTGGCCCATCTTTTGCAACAGAAGTTAGTAAAAATTTACCAACAGCACTTGTAATTAGTGGTGTTAATGATAAGTTAAATCAAGAATTTGCTAATTTTTTTCCTAGTTTTATAAAGACATACACCGATAATGATGTCGTTGGTGCTGAGATTTGTGGTGCATATAAAAATATTATTGCTATTGCTAGTGGAATTTGTGATGGTTTAGAATTAGGTAATAACGCAAGAGCTGCTCTTATTTCTCGTGGTCTTATAGAAATTACTAGATTTGGTAAGTTTTTTGGTGCTAAAGATAATACTTTTCTAGGTTTAAGTGGGGCAGGTGATTTATTTTTAACTGCTAGCTCAACATTATCAAGAAATTACAGAGTGGGATTAATGCTTGCAAAGGGCTATAATCAAGATGAAATTAAGCAAGAATTAAATGAAGTTGCTGAAGGAATTGATACCACTAAATCAGTTTGTAAAATTGCAAAAACACATAATATATATTGTCCTATTGCTAATGAAATTTTATTAATTTTAAATGGCAAGAATGTAAAAACTAGCTTACAAGATTTATTAAAAAAATGAAAAAATTTTTAATTATATTATTTATAAATATTGTATTGTATTCTCAAAATTTATCAAATATAAGCACCCAAAGACTAGCCGGTCAGATGATTATGATAGGTTTTAATGGAAAAGATATTAAAGAATACAATATAAGAAAATTAGGTCAAGAAGCTAGTCTTGGAAAAGTTGGTGGTATAGTTTTTAGGGCAAATAATTTCACAGATATTGAACAGGCAAAAAAATTAGTAAGTAGATTTAAAAATATAGCAATTGTAAATCCATTATTTTTAGGTATTGATTATAAAGATTTAGATAAAAATTATGATTTTTTATATTGTAAAGAACCTGATTTTATTAATCAGAATTTAAATATTAATGATGCTAGATTGAATTATCTAAAATCAGCTTTAAATTTAAAAGAATTAGGACTTAATTTAAATTTAACATTAGGGGTAAATACTAGTATAACTAATGATTTATTAGATAAACTTAGTATCTATGCTAGAGAATACTCTGATGCTTTTAGGCAAAGTAATATTTTAATAGCAGCTAAAACTTTTCCTGGAGATATGAATAATTCTTCAAGTTTTGTTAAAGATTATAGATTAAGTTTTTTAAAGCCATTTTATGATTTTACACAAACTAATAAAGTTGATATGATAATGGTTTCAAATAAAATTTATCCTATACTAGATAAAAAACCAGCAAATATGTCTAAGAAAATCATTAATATATTAAAAAATGATTTATCATTTAATGGGGTAATAGTAAGTGATGATATCTTAGGTGGTGATTTAGATGGCATAGATTTTAAAGATAGGATAATTGATAGTATAAATGCTGGAGTTGATATATTATATTTTGGATTATCTAGGATAAAGTATGGAGATACAGCAAGTTATGTTGTTGATATTATAAGTCAAGCGGTAGATGATGGCAAAATAAGTAGAAGTAGATTAGAAGAATCTTATATAAAAATTACTTCTTTAAAAGAGAGAATATGATAAAAAAATTATTAGATGAACAAAGTGGTATTAAAAATACAATTGATAATTTATATTCACATCCTGACCCATTGCAAGTAGTATATGATAATATTAATAGCAAAGATATAGAATTTATTGCTTTAATATGCGCTTTATTTGCGTATGGAAATGCTGGTGCTATAGTAAAATTTTTAAAAAAACTTGATTTTACTTTACTTAATAAAAGTGATGAAGAAATAAGGCAAATAAATCACAAATATAGATTTCAAAACGAAAGAGACGTAGCAGAAATTTTTATTAGTCTAAAAAGATTTAAAGAAAAATCAAGTATAAAAGATTTTAGTCATAAAATTTATAAAACAAGCAAAAATAATAAAATATTAGAAGTTATTCAAGCTTTAATTACTGAAATTTATTCATTGAATGATTATAGAAGTGATGGGTATGAATTCTTTTTTAGTAAAGTTAATAATACAAGTGCGTATAAAAGATATTGTATGTATTATCGTTGGATGGTAAGAAATGATAATTTAGATTTAGGTTTGTTTAGTGAAATTAGCCCTGCTGATTTACTAATGCCACTTGATACGCATACACATAAAATGGGGCTTATGTTAGGACTTATTAAAAGAAAACAAGCTGATCAAAAATGTATGCTAGAGCTTAGTAAGGCTTTAAAAAATTTTTGCAATGAAGACCCTTTAAAATATGATTTTGCTTTATATAGAATATCTCAGACTAATGATGAAAATTCTTTACAAGAATTAATTAAAAATGCCAGAAATTAGTATTATCCAAGAAATTGTAGTTTTAATATCGGCACTATTTGCTGGCTTTATTGATGCAATTTGCGGCGGTGGAGGGCTTATTATAATACCTATGCTAATTGCTTTTGGTTTAGGAGAACAATTAGCCATTAGCACTCACAAATTTCAAGCAATGTTTGCGATGTGTTGTTCGTTTTCAACCCTTTTTAAATATATAGAATTTAAAAAAGTATTTATAGGAATGATTTTTAGCATAATAGGTGGTATTTTAGGTGCTAGGGTTCTTTTAATAATTAATCCTGAACCATTAAAACCCATTATATTATTTACTCTTTTATTGATTTTTATATATTCTATTTTCAATTCAAAACTAGGTAGTATTAAAGCTAAGCAAATAATGAGTGAAAAATTATTCTATCCGTTTTTTGGCTTATTGATAGGATTTTATGATGGATTTTTAGGGCCTGCTACAGGTTCATTTTGGATATTTGCTAGCATTAGTTTAATAGGTCAAGATATTAAACAAGCAAGTATTAATGCTAAAGCTTTATGTATGGCAAGTGGTATGATTTCTCTTATAATATTTATGATAGATTTTAAGATTTATTATTCACTTGGTCTAAAAATGGCTATGTGTGGTATATTTGGAGCATTTTTAGGTGCTAAATTTGTTTTAAAATACAAAAGTGATTCTATCAAAAAAATATTTTTAGTTATTGTTTTTATAACTTTACTTAAACTAACTTATGAATATTATTTAAAATAATTTTTATTACTAATTATAAAATTTATTTATATAAAAGACTTTTTATAAACTTATTTAGTCTTGTATAATTTAACTAAAATTATTATATAATTTCTTTATGGAATTTAGTTTATTAGAATATTTTATAGGCTTTTTAGCTTCTTTTATTGGTGGTTTTATTGACGCTATTGTGGGTGGTGGCGGACTTGTTACATTGCCTGTGATTTTAGGACTTGGAGTGCCACCATCTTTAGCCATTGCAACTAGCAAGTTACAAGCTAGTATGGCTGCAGTTTCTGCTGTATTTAGTTTAAGAAAAGAAATAAAATTTAAAGAATTAAGACTTGGAATTTTAATAACAGCAATTTTTTCAATTCTTGGAAGTTATGTTTTGCTTTTAATATCTAATGAAGCTATTATGCCACTTATTTTAGTTATTTTAATATTAGTATTTATTTATACTATTTTTAAGCCAAATTTAGGGAATATAAACAAAAAAGCTATTTTAAGCACTACTTTATTTTTAATAATTTTTGGTGTTATTTTGGGATTTTATGATGGTTTTATAGGACCAGGAACTGGCTCGTTTTGGATATTAGCATTTACTTCTTTATTAGGATTTAATCTAAAGCAAGCGTCAATAAATACTAAATTATTAAACACTACAAGCAATGTTTGTTCTTTATGTTTCTTTTTGTGCTTTTATGATGTTTTAATTAAACTTGGTCTTATTATGGGAATAGGTGGGATAATAGGCGCTTATTTAGGTGGTAAATGCCTTCTAAAAATTAATATAAATATAATTAGATGGGTTTTTATAATTATTGTTTTTTGCACTATTTGTAAATTAATATATTCAAATTTCTTTTAGCATTTTAAAATAGTTTTCAAATTCTTTACACTCATTTATTACTTTAAAACCATATCTTTCGTATATTTGTGAAGATTTGGTTATTAGTGTAATTTTGTTATAACCTTTATTTTTTGCTATATTAATTGCATATTCAAGCATTTCTTTTAATATCCCCATTTTTCTATAGCTAGGAATTATCGCTACACTATCTATATAAAATTCATCTTTATCGCATTCTTTTATAATCTCATAATTTGAGTTTATATTTTTTAAATATTGCTTTAAAGCGTCATCATTATATTCTCTATCGCCATAAGCACAACAAATTGAAATAATTTGATTGTCTTTTTCATATACAAATAAATTATCAAGACAAAATCTAGTTTTTTCCTTACCAAAAAAATCATAAAATTTTTCAATTTTCTTTTGATAATTTGTTTCGTTAAAAAAGTTTTCACTAAACTCAGCCATTGCTAAGTCTAAAATCTCGCAAGCCTTATAATCACTCATTCTAGCAGGTCTAATCATTAGTTATCCTTGTTTTTGTAAAATCTTAACCAAATTTTAATTATAAGAGGTGAATATGGGAAGAGCGTTTGAATACAGACGTGCAGCAAAAGAAGCTCGTTGGGATAAGATGAGTAAGATATTTCCAAAGTTAGCAAAAGCTATTGAAGTTGCAGCAAAAGAAGGTGGAATTGACCCTGAAATGAACGCAAAACTTCGTTCAGCAATAGCAACAGCAAAAGCTCAAAATATGCCAAAAGATAATATTGACGCGGCATTAAAAAGAGCAGCAGGTAAAGATGGAAACGATATTAAAAGCCTTCATTATGAAGCTAAAGCTAATTACGGAGTGCAAATTATAGTTGAAGTTGCTACTGATAATACCAATAGAACCGCAGCTAATATAAAAGCTATTTTTAATAAAAACGGAGCTACTCCACTTGTAAATGGTAGTTTAGAATTTTTATTTTCAAGAAAAAGTGTTTTTGTATGTAAAAAACCTAATATGGATTTAGAAGAATTAGAATTAAGCCTAATTGATTTTGGTTTAGAAGAATTAGAAGATGAAGAAGAAAATGTAAGAATTATCGGAGCTTATGATAGCTTTAAAGAGCTTAGCACAGGAATTGATGAGCTTAAATTAGAGCTTGTTAGTGGAAGACTTGAATATGTCCCAAACAATCCAATAAGTCTTAGTGAAGAGCAAATCACTGAACTTGAAAAATTATTAGATAAGCTTGAAGAAGATGATGATGTTCAAGCAGTTTATACAAATATAGAATAAGGAAAAATTATGTTAAAAGTATATGACAATTTTGCAGATTTAGAAAATATTAATGAAGCTATTATTAAGACAAATAAAGGTGATATGAAATTAACTTTATTTAAAGATAGCCCGCAAGCTACTTTAAATTTCGTTCATTTAGCAAAAAATGGATTTTATAATGGTCTAAAATTTCATAGAGTAATTCCTAATTTCGTTATTCAAGGTGGTTGTCCTTTAGGCACAGGCACAGGTGGTCCTGGTTGGAATATTAAATGTGAATGTAAAAATCAAGAGCATAAGCATTTAAGAGGGACTTTATCTATGGCTCACGCTGGTCGTGATACTGGTGGCTCTCAATTTTTTGTTTGTCATTCAGCACAACCACACTTAGATGGAGTTCATACGATTTTTGGTCAAGTTAATAACGAAGATGGCTTAAAGGTTCTTGATAGTATCCGCCAAGGCGATATTATTGAAAGTATTGAAATAAAATAATTTAAAATATCTAAGATATGATTCAAATTCTTTAATTTAGGTTAAAGAATTTGAAAATTAATTAAATTGATGATTATATTGCTTTTTACGAGGATATAAAAGTTTTTTGCAGATATTTTTTAAATATCTTTTTATTATATTTTTTTTACTTGTTCTAATACTATTAAATATCATATCAAGCTCTATTCTTTCCTTTTCGGTAATCACTTTTAATCCTTTAATTGTTTTCTTATACGAGACATTAAAAATAATAACTCATCATCATCTAATTCACAAAGCATTGTAAATACAGCTTTTACTGCTTGTGGTTTAGAATTACCTAAACGCCAGTCTTGATAAGTTCGCATAGGTAATCCTAAACGCTGCGACATTGCTTGCAAAGAAATTTTCTTACCATTTTCTTTACTCTCTATCGCATTATGTAATAAATTAAATATATCGTTCGTCTCAATCATTTTTAAATTATACGATTTTAAAAATTAAACTTCGCTAAAACGGAGTTTATATTTGGAAAAAAATATAAAAAATACAAAATATCCTTAAATCAATACATTAAAAAATAAAATATATACGAAATAATGTATAAAATATATGATTAAATAATTTTACTAAATTAAGTTGAGTGTATTAGACTAAATAGTTACTTGATAGTTAACAACTCAAGTGATATAATTCGTTTATCAATTTTAAGGTATGAGTGATAATGAGTAAAAAAACTGATTTTATACTAGAGCAAATGATTAAAGCTTATTTAAGCGAGCAAAATCCAATTGGCTCTATGTTATTGCAAGATAGTTTGAATGTTCCTGCAAGCACTATAAGAGTTTATTTTAAACAACTTGATAGTGATGGTTATATTTCAAAACTTCACGCAAGCGGTGGAAGAATTCCTACTCAAAAAGCTATGAAATATTATTGGAAGCAATTTTTTAATTATGAATTAAATTCTAAATTAGAATTAAACTCAGCTTTAAATTTATTAAGAGTTGCTAACGAGAATGATTTGTTTTTCCTTATTGTTGATAACAAAAAAATATTTTTAAATGATATTTTAAACATTGAAAATAGATTTATTATTTTAGATTTTATAGAAAATAGGGTTTTGATTGATTTTAACGATGAATTAAATATACTTTTTAATCAGTTAAAAGGATACGAGATAAATGATATTAAGACTATTTTATATAGATTAAATTTAATAAATACTTTAAGTGATATTGAAAATTCTTTTAAAAATAAAATTAAATTTATATGTGGAGAAAAAATTTTTGCAAATATTGTAAAACTTTCTTCATTTAGTTCTATTATGAATTTAAAGTTACTTGATTATTTTACTAATAACTTGATTTATGATGAGCTATTTTTACCTGATTTTATGGGAGTTAAATTAGATTGTAATTATATGCAAAATAAAAGCTCTTTAATAATTGCAGGTAGTATTTTTACAGACTATGAAAATGTTTTAAATCAATTAAGGGAGGCGATATGAGCGAAAAAGCCACGCAAGAAGAAAATGTAGTAAATAACGAAGAAGTTTGCGAATGCAATGAAAATTGTGAATGCGAACAAAATGAGTTAAGTAATGAAGAAATTGCTTTAAGAGCAGAGCTTGATAAGGCAAATGAAGAATTTGCAAAATTAAAAGACGCTTATCTTAGAGCTAATGCAGATTTTGAAAATTATAAAAAACGCTTAGAAAAAGATAAGCAAAGTGCTGTGCTTTATGCACAAGAAGGCTTATTAAAGGATTTAATCCCTGTTTTAGACGCATTAGAAAATGCTAGTAATTTTGAAGCAGATGATGAGTTTTCAAAACAACTTAAACAAGGTATTGACAATACTTTAAGTTTATTTAAAAATATCCTAGCAAAACATGGAATTAAAGAAATCGTAGCTAATGAAGGTGATGAATTTGACCCTAGTTATCACGAAGCTATGATGCATGTTGAAGCAGAGCTTGAGCCAAATTGTGTTGCAGCTATGTTTCAAAAGGGTTATATGATAAATGACAGAATAATTAGAGCTTGCAAAGTAAGCGTATCAAAATAAAAGGAGAAAATTATGGGAAAAGCAATAGGTATAGATTTAGGAACAACAAATTCATGTGTAGCAATTTATGAGCGTGGAGAAAAAAAAGTAATTCCAAATAAAGAAGGAAAAAACACAACTCCTTCAATTGTAGCATTTACAGATAAAGGCGAAGTTTTAGTAGGTGATAGTGCAAAACGCCAAGCAGTAGCAAACCCAGAAAAAACAATTTATTCAATTAAAAGAATTATGGGTCTTATGATGAATGAAGATAATGCTAAAGAAGCGGCAAAACATTTACCTTATAAAATAGTAGATAGAAATGGTGCTTGTGCGATAGAAATTGCAGGTAAAACTTACACTCCACAAGAAATTTCTTCAAAAGTTTTAATGAAACTTAAAGAAGATGCTGAAAGCTATTTAGGAACATCTGTAACTGATGCAGTAATTACCGTTCCAGCATATTTTAACGATGCACAAAGAAAAGCTACTAAAGAAGCAGGTCAAATCGCAGGATTAAATGTATTAAGAATTATAAACGAACCAACCGCAGCAGCTTTAGCTTATGGTCTTGATAAAGTAAGTGCTGAAAAAATTGCAGTATATGACCTAGGTGGTGGGACATTTGACGTTACAATCTTAGAAACTGGTGATGGTGTTGTAGAAGTTTTAGCAACTGGTGGTAATGCGTTTTTAGGTGGAGATGATTTTGATAATAAATTAATTGATTTCTTAGCAACTGAGTTTAAAAATGAGCAAGGAATTGATTTAAGAAATGACAAAATGGCTTTACAAAGATTAAAAGAAGCAGCAGAAAACGCTAAAAAAGAGCTTTCAAGCACAAATCAAACTGAAGTGAATTTACCATTCATTACAGCTGATGCAACAGGTCCAAAACACCTTGTAAAAACAATTACAAAAGCTCAATTTGAAGGAATGATTGACTCACTTGTGGCTGAAACTATCACAAAAATCAATGAAGTTATAAGTGAAGCAGGAATTAGCAAAAACGAGATTAAAGAAGTAGTAATGGTTGGAGGTTCAACTCGTGTGCCTTTAGTTCAAGAAGAAGTTAAAAAAGTATTTGGAAAAGAACTAAATAAAAGCGTAAATCCTGATGAAGTTGTTGCAATGGGTGCTGCTACTCAAGCAGGAATTATTCAAGGTGATGTAAAAGATGTGCTTTTACTTGATGTTACTCCACTTAGTCTTGGAATTGAAACTTTAGGCGGAGTTATGAGTAAAATCATAGAAAAAGGTGCAACAATTCCTACTAAAAAAAGCCAAACATTCTCAACTGCAGAAGATAATCAAAGTGCAGTTACTATTAATGTCTTACAAGGTGAGCGTGAGTTTAGCCGTGATAATAAATCTCTTGGTAATTTTAACCTTGAAGGTATCCCAGCAGCTCCAAGAGGTGTGCCGCAAATTGAAGTTACATTTGATATTGACGCAAATGGTATTTTAACGGTAAGTGCATTAGATAAAGCAAGTGGTAAAGCTCAAAATATCACAATCACAGGTTCAAGCGGATTAAGTGATGAAGAGATTAAAAATATGATAAACGAAGCTGAGAAAAACAAAGAAGCTGATAAATTAAGAAGAGAAGTAGTAGATGCGAAAAATCAAGCTCAAAGCCTAGTTCATCAAGTTCAAAAAAGCCTAAATGATTTAGGAGATAAAGTTGAACCTGCAATTAAACAAGAGATTGAAGGTGCAATAAATGAGCTAAATGATGTAGTAAATAATGAAAACGCAACAAAAGCTCAAATAGATGAGAAAATGAAGAAACTAAGCGACGCAAGTCATAAATTAGCTGAAAATCTTTACAAAAAAGATGATAGCAAAGACGCTAAAAAAAGCGAAAAAGATGATGCAGTAGATGCAGAAGTAGAATAATAATTTATTAAAAACTAGTCTTACAAGGATTTATCCTTAATTTTAGGAATTTCAATTTGAAATTCCTAATTTATCTTAATTCAAAAAATCTTTTAATATTTATTTTTAGTGATGGTAAAATTTAGTAAATATTATATTTTTATACAAAAATAGATTACAAGTTCTGAATTAATTTTGTAAATTACAACTAAGTATGAAAAGTATGTAAAATAAGAGTTCTTATATTTTATAAAATAATTTTTAAGAATTTAAATAAGTTATATAGTTTTTAAATAAGCATATATAAAAATTAAGAATTTTTACACTCATGTTATAGCGATTTTAAGACTAAAATATAATTTATTTAATATTACTGTATTATTTAAATAATGAATAAATTTTGATCAATTAATTTTTTAAAATCAATACAATTGTTTTTTAATTTAATTTTTATTTTAATATTAAAGTT
>NZ_JAHCZD010000026.1:0-16501 GCF_018501175.1 Campylobacter sp. 2018MI10
GATTATCATATACTAACAGCTCATATAATCTTAGATGATTTAAATGAGTTTAAAAGTGTTTTACAAAAGCTTAATGCTTTACTTAAGAATGAGTTTAATATACATCATATTACTATTCAGCCAGAAACAATATAAAGGATTAAAATGAAAAAATTATTTTTTGTATTTATTTTATTAATTAGTTTTTTAAATTCAAGTGAGCTAAAAGTAGCTACTTCTAAAAATGTAGGAGAACTAAATCCACATTTGTATTCTCCAAATGAAATGTTTGCTCAAAATATGGTTTATGAAGGATTTGTCTCATACTCGCAAGATAATCAAATAATACCTAGCCTAGCAACTTCATGGGAGATTAGCGAAGATGGTTTGGTATATACTTTTTATCTTAGAAAAGGAGTTAAGTTTTCTAATGGAGAAGACTTTAATGCAAATGCAGTAAAGCTTAATTTTGATGCAATTTTTGCTAATAAACAAAGGCATATTTCTTTTGCACTTGTAAGGGCTTTTGATTATCTTGAAGTGGTTAATGATTATGAAGTAAAGCTTCATTTAAAACATATTTATGAACCTACTTTAAGAGAACTTAGTCTTATTCGTCCTTTTAGATTTATAGCTCCAAGTGCTATGATTGATAATAATACAAAAGATGGTATAAAAGCACCAATTGGCACAGGTAAATGGAAATTCGTTGATACTAAATTAGGCGTTTATGATAAGTTTGTTAAAAACGAAAATTATTGGGGCGAAAAAGCTAAAATTGATAGTATAGTATGTAAAATAATTCCTGATCCAAGCTCAAAAGTAATAGCTCTAAAAACAAAAGAAATTGATTATATTTATACTGATGGAGAAATTAGCTTAGAAGATTTTATAAACTTGCAAAAAAGCGATTATCAAACGCTAATCTCAAAGCCACTTAGCACTATTTTAATAGCACAAAATACAGCAAAATATCCAACAAATGATATTAATGTAAGAAAGGCTATTAATATGGCTATTAATAAAGATGAAATTAGCAAATATGTTTTCTATGGGACAAGACCAAAGGCTGATTTTTTCTATGATGATAATGTGCCAAATGGTAAAATTGATAGAAGTGCATACGAATATAATCCTAAAAAAGCTAAGCAATTATTACTTGATAATGGTTGGGAATTTAAAAATGGCTTTTTAGAAAAAGATGGCAAAAGATTAGATATAGTGATTTCTTATATAGGCATTAATGCAGAGCAAAAGGCTATATCAGAAGTATTACAAGCGAATTTAAAAGAAATAGGAATTAATCTAATCTTACAAGCTAATGAAAGCACTATATTTTATAAAAGACATAGAAATGGGGAATTTGAATTAATCTTTAATGCTACTTGGGGAGCTCCTTATGAGCCTGAAATTTTTATGGCTTCTATGGTTGCACCAGCTCACGCTGATTATATGGCTCAAATTGGATTAAAGCAAAAACCACTAATTGATGAAAATATAGAAAAATTATCTCAAACAATGAATAAAGATGAAAAATCTAAACTAGCTAAAGAAATACTTACAATCTTACACGATGAAGCGGTATATATTCCTATTGTATATCATACAAATATATGCGTTGCAAGTCCTAAATTAAAAGGAGTTAAAACGAGTATTTTAAAATATGAAATTCCTTTTGATGATATAGAAATTAAGGAGTAGTATGAAAAAATTCATATTAAAAAGAACTTTATATGCCATTATTTGCTTATTTTTAGCATCAATTTTTATTTTTTTATTAATTAGGCTAAATGGAACTGATGCTGTTATGAATTATTTGCAAGTTAGTGGGATAGCACCAACTGATGAAGCGATAGAGCATACAAGAATTATGCTAGGCTTAAATGAGCCAATAATTACTCAATATATAGTTTGGATAAAAAACGCCTTGCAATTAGATTTTGGGACATCTTATTTTACTAATCGTAAAATCGCACCTGATTTGTTTGAATACTTAGGAAATACTTTAAAGCTAACATCATTTGCCTTGCTTATAACTTTTATAATCTCTATTCCTTTTGGGGTGTTTTCTGCAATTTATAAAAATCATTTTTTTGATTATTTTGTAAGAATTTTTTCATTTTTAGGTGTTAGCACTCCTAGTTTTTGGCTTGGTTTATTATTTATTTTATTTTTTTCTGTTGAGCTTAATTTATTACCTCCTTTTGGCATAGGTGGGATTAATCATTTAATAATGCCTGCATTAGCAATATCTTTTATGTCAATTGCCATTAATGCTAGATTTATTAGGATTAATTTTTTACAAGCTTGTAATGAAAGATTTATAGCTTATGCAAAAATGCGTGGCGTAGGAAAGTATAAGATATACTCAAAACATATTTTATTTAATTCTTTACTACCTTTAATAACTGCTTTTGGTATGCATATAGCCGAGCTTTTTGGTGGGGCTTTGGTGATTGAAAATATTTTTGCTTATCCTGGAGTTGGTCGTTATGCTGTAAGTGCTATTTATTATAGTGATTATCCTGTAATTCAAGCTTTTAGTATGATGATGTGTTTTGTGTTTATTTTAATTAATTTAATCACTGATATTTTATATGCGATAATTGACCCAAGGATTAGATATGAGTAAGAAAATTTATGAATATTTCGTGTATTTTTTATGTGCTTTTATAATCTTACTTGCTTTATTTGGTAAATATTATGCACCTTATAGTGCAAATGAGATTAATTTAGCGAATAAATTTGCTAGTAATTCATTATTGCATATTTTTGGGACTGATCATTTAGGGCGAGATATTTTCTCAAGGATTTTAGAAGGTGCTTATATTTCAATTCTAGCTACCTTTTCAACCATTATTATAATAATAGTTTTAGGCGTTAGTGTAGGTTTTATAGCTGGATTTTCAAATAATAAAATTGATAATTTTTTAATGAGAATTTGTGATATATTTTTATGCTTTCCTACTATTGTTTTGGCTTTATTTTTCGTAGGGATTTTAGGAACTGGTTTATTAAATATAATTATAGCCATTGCTTTAACTCACTGGGCTTGGTATGCAAGGATTATTAGAAGCATTGTTTTAAAGTTAAAAAATACTGAATATGTATTAATTAGCAAAACTTGTGGAGCTAGTAATTTTAAGATTTTTAAAAAGCATTTTGCAAAGCCTATTTGTATGCAGCTACTGGTATTAAGCACACTTGATTTGGGGCATATAATGCTGCATATTTCAGGTCTTAGTTTGCTTGGGCTTGGGGTAAAAGCACCACAGGCTGAATGGGGGATAATGATAGCTGAAACAAAAGATTATATTTTAACTCATTATGAGCTTATTTTATATCCTGGAATTGCTATGTTAATTGTAATTATTGCTTTTAATTTATTAGGCGATATTTTAAGAGATAAATTTGAAAATTTAATACAAGTTGAAAGTCATGGATAAAATAATAGTAAAAAATTTAAATATATTTTATAAAGATACAGCCTTAGTAAATAATGTTAGTATGAATATACAAAGTGGAAAAATCACGGCTTTATTAGGGCTTAGTGGAAGTGGAAAAAGCCTAATAGCAACAGCTATTATGGGATATGTAGCAAATAATTTAAAGCTTAGCGGGAGTATTTGTTTAGATGATAATTCAAAGCAAAATATTGCTTGTATTATGCAAAATCCAAGAACAGCTTTTAATCCTTTATTTAGTATCAAAAACTGCTTTTATGAGACTTTAAAGGCAAGGAATTTAAAAATTGATAATGAATATATAAAAGAGATTTTAAATAAAGTTAAATTGAACGAAAGCGTTTTAAATCTTTATCCACACGAATGCAGTGGCGGAATGCTTCAAAGAATTATGATAGCTTTAGCCTTAGTATCTCGTGCGAAATTTATAATAGCTGATGAGCCTACGAGTGATTTGGATTTGATTTCTCAAGCTGCAGTTTTAGATATATTAGAAGAAATATCAAGCAAAATAGGGATATTGTTAATAACTCATGATTTTGGAGTGGTTGCAAGACTTGCTGATTATGTTTATGTTATGGATAATGCAAGGATTGTTGAAGAAGCAACTTGTATTGATATATTTAAAAACCCACAAGCAAATATAACAAAAGAATTAATTAATTCACATTTATCATTATATGGAGTTAGCAATGCTTAAGGTAGAAAATATCTCATATTCATATAAAAACTCAAATTTATTTAGCGATAAATATACTCAAGTTTTAAATGGAGTTAGCTTTAATTTAGATGAGAATAATTCTTTAGGTATTTTAGGAATTAGTGGAAGTGGCAAAAGCACTTTAGCAAAAATCATTGCTAATATTTACAAAGCAAATTCTGGAAATGTGTTTTTAAACAATGTAAAAATACAAGATAATAAAGAGTATAAAAAAATAATTCAAATAGTCTTTCAAGACTCAAGAGCATCTTTTAACCCTGATTTTAGCGTTTATGAAGCCTTGATTGAACCTTTAGAAAATCTTACTAATTTTAGTAAAAGCGAGATTAAAAAAAGAGCTTTAGAATGCTTAGAATTATTAGAATTAAATCAAGACTTATTAGATAAAAAATGCTCAATGTTAAGTGGGGGACAATTACAAAGGCTAAGCATAGCAAGAGCTATTTCAATTAAGCCAAAAATACTTATTTTAGATGAAGCTACAAGTTCATTAGATGTATTAATTCAAGCAAAGATTTTAAAGACTTTAAAAAATCTTCAAAAGGATTTAAGCTATATCGTAATAACTCATGATTTAAGGATTATAAAATTATTTTGTGATGAAGTTTTAGTCCTTGATAAAGGCAAGGTAATTGAGAGCAAAAAAGTAAGCAAAGACTTAGAATTTGAAAGCTTAATGGCTAAAGAATTAAGCAATAGCATATTAAAGCCTTTTCCTAAGGATTTTTATAAATAATATTTAAAAGATTAAATATAATTTTTGTAATTTTGTAAAAAAGTGTTACGAATTTACAAATTCTTATAATTAATCTTAAAAATTATTATGAAATTAAGCTTAGTTTATTAATATTTCTTTTTATTTTCAAAAAAGGTTTTTAATGAGTTCGACGCTACTTATTCAACAGATTTTCAATGGCTTTTCACTAGGCTCAATGTATGCACTAATTGCTATTGGATATACTATGGTTTATGGAGTTTTAAGGCTTATCAATTTTGCTCACGGCGATATTATGATGATAGGCTCGTATGCTTGTTTATTTGCACTTAATTTTTTTGCCTTTCCGTTTATACCTGCTTTTGGTTTTGCTATATTAATTTGTATTGCACTTGGAATTAGCATTGATAAGATTGCTTATAAGCCACTTAGAAATTCTCCTAGAATTTCACTATTAATAACTGCTATTGGAGTTTCGTTTTTCTTAGAAAATCTAATAAATGTATTATTTACAAGCACACCACAACCATTTAATGCACCGAGTATTTTGATAAATCCTATTAATTTATTTGATATTAGAATGTCTTTGCTTGATTTGATAATTCCAACTTTAACTATTATTATTTTAATAGCTGTTTTATTGATTTTGTATAAAAGCAAATATGGAATTGCTATTCGTGCACTTGCTTTTGATATTTCAACCGTTGCTTTAATGGGAATTGATGCTAATAAAATTATAGCTTTTGTATTTGCACTAGGCTCAATGTTAGCTTGTATTGGCGGGATTTTTTGGGCGTGTAAATATCCACAAATTGACCCTAATATGGGAGTTTTAATAGGGCTTAAGGCTTTTGGAGCTGCTGTTTTAGGTGGTATTGGTAGCGTTGGTGGAGCTGTTCTTGGTGGGCTTATAATTGGATTTTGCGAAGTTTTAATAGTAGCTTTTGTGCCTGATTTAGCAGGGTTTAAAGATGGTTTTGCATTTATATTCTTAGTATTTGTTTTATTGTTTAAACCAACAGGAATTATGGGACAAGATTATGAAAGGAGTAGATTTTAATGAAAAATATATTTTCAATAATCATTTTAATCTTAGCAGTTTTAAGCATTTTTGCGGCTCAATATTGCTTGAGTGATTATGCTTTAAGAACTTTTATAAATATTAGTATTTTTATAATCTTGGCAGTATCTTATAATCTAATCAATGGTGTAACAGGGCAATTTAGCCTAGAGCCTAATGGTTTTGTAGCAGTTGGTGCTTATATTACGGCTTTATTATTGCTTGATATTGAAGCTAAGCAAGATCAATTTAGCTTATTAGACCCGCATCCATTTATTTTATCATTTCATACTGATAGCTTTTTTATAGCTTTATTAGCGGGTGGTTTTGGTGCTTTGGTTTTATCTTTAATCTTAAGCTTTGCTGTTTTTCGTGTAAGGGGAGATTATTTAGCTATCGTTACGCTTGGATTTGGGATAATTATTAAATTAATTGCACTTAATTTCGCAGCTTTTACAAACGGAGTGCAAGGGTTAAATGAAATTCCAAAACCAAATAATTTTTTATATATAGTTGGAATTATTACTATTATTAGCGTTGTTTTAATACTTAATATCATTTATTCAAAATACGGCAGAGCAATGAAGGCTGTAAGAGATGATGAAGATGCAGCTTTAGCTATGGGGATTAATACTTTTAGGATTAAGACTTTAGCTTTTGGGACTAGTGCTTTTTTAGAAGGTGTAGCAGGTGGGCTTTTAGCTTGTTATATCACAAGTGTTACGCCTGAACAATTTGACTTTTTATTTACATTTCAATTATTAATTATCATAGTTTTAGGCGGGTTAGGAAGCACTACAGGAGCAATTATTGGAGCTATTTTAGTAATTGGTGGAAGTGAGTGGCTTAGATTTTTAGATGAACCTATGAATATTTTTGGTTATGAGACAAAAGGCTTGCCAGGACTTAGAATGCTTGTGTTTTCTATCATATTAATTTTAGTAATGCTATTTGCAAGGCGTGGGATTTTTGGCGATAAGGAGCTAAGCGATATTATTTTTAAAAGGTTTAAAAAATGATTTTAGAGCTTAAGAATATTGATAAGAATTTTGGTGGAGTAAAGGCTATAAATAATGCAAATCTTAGTGTTAAAAAAGGTGAAGTTTTTGGACTTATTGGGCCTAATGGAGCGGGGAAAACTACTTTATTTAATATAATTTCAGGAGCTTATAAGCCAAGTTCGGGCGAGATTATTTTTGATAATAAAAACATTACAAATCTAAATCAATTAGAAATCACAAAATTAGGCATTGCAAGGACTTTTCAAAATATTAGATTATTTTCATCTATGAGTGTGCTTGAGAATGTTTTAATAGGGCTAAATTGTAGTATTAATTACAATATTTTTGAAGCGTTTTTGCATATTGCAAGATATAAAAAGGCTGAAAAACAAGCAAGAGAAGAAGCGATAAAAATACTAAATACTCTTAAAATCTCTCATTTAGCTAATGCAAAATCAACCGAATTAAGTTATGGAGAGCAAAGAAAATTAGAAATAGCAAGAGCATTAGCACTAAAACCAAAATTATTATTACTTGATGAGCCTGTAGCAGGAATGAATGGGACTGAGAGCAATGAATTAGCAGATATTATAACTACTCTTAAAAAAGAGCTTAGTATAGTGTTGATTGAGCATGATATGAAGTTTGTAAATAGCTTATGTGATAGGGTTTTAGTGCTTGATTATGGTAAGAGTATTTTCTTAGGCTCACCAAAAGAAGCAGTTAATAATAATGAAGTAATTAAAGCATATTTAGGAGATTTTTAATGTTAAAGGTTAAAAACTTAAGCGTTCATTATGGTTTGATTAAAGCTGTTGATGATATTAGTTTTCATATAAACTCAGGAGAAATCGTAAGTATAGTAGGCAGTAACGGAGCAGGTAAAACTAGCACTTTAAATGCGATTTTGAATATTCCTAAGCGTAGTGGGGAGATTAATTTTTTAGGTTATGAAATAGAAAGGCATAAAACTCATACTCTAGTTCAAAAAGGAATTAGCCTTGTGCCAGAAGGAAGAAGAGTTTTTGCAAATCTTAGCATAGAAGATAATCTTAAAATGGGGGCGTTTTATAATGCTGATAATTACGAGCATTTAAAAGAGCAAATGTATAGATTGTTCCCACGCTTAAAGCAAAAGAACAATACCTTAGCAAGGAATTTAAGTGGTGGAGAAGCACAAATGTTAGCAATCTCAAGAGCTTTAATGGGAGAGCCAAAATTACTTATGTTAGATGAGCCAAGTCTAGGACTTGCACCTAAGATTGTAGGAGAAGTTTTTGAGATAATTAAGGTTTTAAAAAATGAAGGAATTACTATTTTATTAGTAGAGCAAAACGCCCAACAAGCATTAAAAATAAGCGATAGGGCTTATGTTTTAGAAAATGGTAAAATCGTTTTAGAAGGCAAAGGAATTGACCTTGCAAACGATGATAATATTCGCAAAAAATATTTAGGAATTTAAATATAAAATCGGAATTAATTTTTCGGTTTTATATTTAAATATGATTTATTTTAGCCTTGTTATAAATTAATATTTATATATGAGATTTTATAATGATTATTTTTTTAGTATAAATATATTTTTATTATTTAACTTAGGAATTTAATTCTACTTATGTTTTAGCATTATCAATAAATATCAAGATGATTTTAAGTAAGATTTTATATAATCACTTTTATCTAAAATGAAAGTGTGTGATGAAAAATAAGAATTTAATTTACCAACTAGAAGGAAAACCCCCGTTTTTTGTAGCACTTCCTTTGGGAATGCAGCATGTTCTTGCTATGTTTACAGGAAATTTAGCCCCCATTTTGATAATTATAGGGGTATTAAATAGCACGAGTATTGTAATATCCACGCAAGAAAGTATCAGTTTAATCCAATCAGCTATGCTAGCTTCTGGCATAGTAACTCTTCTGCAACTTTATCCAATCAAATATAAAAATATCCAAATAGGTGCTAATCTTCCAATAGTTATGGGGACTACATTTGCTTTTGTGCCAACAGCTATAAGTGTTGCAAATACTTATGGTTTTAGTGCAATTTTAGCTTCTTCTCTTATAGGCAGTATAATTACTATATTTATTGGTTTTGCTTACAAATATATTACAAAGATTTTATCTGAATTAGTAATAGGTGTTGTATTAATTGCAATCGGCATTAATTTATTAGATGTAGGTGTTAATTATTGTGCGGGTGGTTTAGCTGCTAAAAAAATGGGAACTTATGGTGATATTATTAATTTATGTTTATCTTTTAGCACTTTTGCAATCATTATTGCTATTCAACGATTTGCAAAGGGTATCTTTAAAGTTTCAGCTATTTTAATAGGTCTTGTTGTGGGATATTTTTTAGCTTATATGGTAGGTAGAGTAGATACTAGTATTATTAGTGAAGCAAGTTGGTTTAGCTTGCCTATTCCAATTATTTTAATTAATGAATTTCATTTTGAACTAGCCCCTATTGTAAGTGCCATTATCGTTTATATAATCACAAGTTTAGAAACTATCGGAAATGTTAATGGAATTACCGTAGCAGCTTTTAATAGGTGTGCTAAAGAAAAAGAAATCAGTGGAGCTATTTTAGCAGATGGTGTTGGTTGTATGGTGGCTAGTTTGTTAAATGCTTTACCTAATACAGCTTATGGTCAAAATGCAGGAATAATAGCAATGACAAAAATTATAAATAAATATTGCATAGCTTTAGGTGCTTTTTTTATTATAGTATCAGCTTTTATTCCTAAATTAGGAGCTGTTTTTAGGACTATTCCAGATAGTGTTTTAGGGGGTGCAGTTATTATGATTTTTGCTATGATTTTGATAAATGGTATTAAGATTGTAGCTTATGCTGGATTTAGCAACAAAAATGTAATGATATTAGGTATTACTTTTGGTCTTGGGTATGGGTTTGGAGTCCATCCTGAAATTACTAGTAATTTGCCAGGTTATATAAGTTGGGTTTTTAAAGATAGCATAGTAGGAGTTTGTGTAATTTCTATGATAGCTTCTTTAATTTTTGCAAAAGATAAATAAGGGTGAGTATGAAAGAAGAATTTAAAACGATAGGTAAAAGTGAAACAAGATGGGATGCTTACGCTAAAGTTACAGGTAAGGCAATTTATACTGCTGATATTCCTACTAAGAAAAAGTTTTATGCAAGAATAGTAAGATCTAGCATAGCACATGGATATGTTAAAAGTTTTGATTTTAGCGAAGCTTTAAAGGTTGATGGGGTTATTAAAATTTTAACTTATAAAGATATGCCAAAAACTAAGTTTGCAACCGCAGGTCATCCGTTTGGATTAGACCCAAAGACTAGAGATAGGTATGATAGAACCATTTTAACAGAGCATGTTAGATTGTTTGGAGATGAAATAGCAGCTGTTATTGCAACCACTGATTTAGCTGCAAAAATTGCTGTAAGTAAGGTAAAGGTTGAATATGATGAGCTTCCTTTTTATCTAACCCCACAAGAAGCAATGCAAGAAGGAGCTGCGAAAATTCATGAGGATTTAGATAGCAATATAATGGCTCATACTATTAGTAAAGTTGGAGATGTAGAATCGGCTTTAGCTAATAGCGATTATGTTTTTAGTGATACATTTAAAGTTCCTTTACAACAACATTGCCATATGGAAAATCAGATTGCTTATGCTTATAAAGACCAAGATAATCGTTATGTGGTAGTAAGTTCAACTCAAATTCCACATATTTTAAGAAGAATTTTAGGCGAAGTTTTTGAAAAACATTGGAGTTATTTTAGAGTAATAAAACCTTTTGTTGGTGGTGGTTTTGGTAATAAACAAGAAGTAACAATAGAGCCACTTTGCGTTGCTTTATCTATGGCTATGGGTGGAGAAATTGTTCAAATTGCACTTGATAGAGAAGAAAGTATCGCATATACAAGAACAAGACACGAAATGGAATATAAAGCAAAAATGGGTATTAGTAAAGATGGCTTTATAAATGCTTTAGATATAGAAGTATTATCAAATAAAGGAGCTTACGCATCTCATACTCATTCGGTTGGTATTAAAGGTGGTGGAGTTTTATTATCTTTATATAATATTCCTAACTTTAGATATGACATTAAAACCGTTCATACAAATATAGCAACAGCTGGGGCTATGAGAGGATATGGAGTTCCACAGGTTATGTTTTTTATAGAAAGTTTTATGGAAAATGTAGCTAGAAAAATGGGTTTTGATTCTATTAGTTTTAGAGAAAAAAATATAGTAGGAAATGATGTTTTAAATCCACTAAATCAAGTTATTCAAAAATCAGCTAAATTAAAAGAATGTATTGAGGTTGCTAAAGAGAAATTTAATTACTATGAAAAACAAAAAGCCTGTAAAGAATTTAAACACCCTTATAAAAAGCGTGGAGTAGGGCTTGCAACTTTTACTTATACAACAGGTGTTTATCCAAAGGGCCTAGAAATAGCAGCAGCTAGAGTAATATTAAATCAAGATGCACATATTAAATTAATGCTAGGTTCAACTGAAATCGGACAAGGTTCTGATACGGTTTTAGCTCAAATGGCAGCAGAAGTTTTAAGTATTCCTTATGATTGGGTTATAGTTGATGCAAATACTGATACAGATACGGCTCCATTTGATACAGGAGCTTATGCTTCAAGACAAAGCTATGTAACAGGGCTTGCAGTAAAAGAAGCTGCTTTAAAATTAAAAACAAAAATATTAAAAGCAGCAGCGAGATTAAAAGATGTTGATTTTGCAAATCTTGATTTAGAAAATGCAAATATTGTTTTTAAGAATAAAGAAGTTTTAATGAGTTTGGCTGATTTTGCTTTACACACTACTTATGATTGGCAAAAGGCTAAAAGTTTATCGGCATTTGCAAGTGTAAATTGCCATACAAATTCTTATAGTTATGGTATTACTATGGCTATGGTTGAAGTTGATATGAATACAGGAAAAATAGAGATATTAGATATTTTAAATGTTCATGATGCTGGTAAGGTATTAAATCCACTTTTAGCAAGCTCTCAAGTAGAAGGTGGAATGGGAATGGCAATTCCTTATGCTTTATTAGAAGAATTAAAATATGACAAAAAAACAGGTAAGATTTTAAATAATAATCTTTTAGATTATAAAGTTCCAACTGCACTTGATGTTCCTGATTTAGATGTTAGTTTTGTTGATAATTATGACCCTTATGGTCCATTTGGTAATAAGTCTTTAGGTGAACCTCCTATGTGTTCTCCTGCACCTGCTATTAGAAATGCAGTGCTTGATGCTACAAATATAGAGTTTAATCAAATTCCAATAACACCAGAAAGATTTTTTCAAGCTAAGGATAAAGAATGTATTATTTAAGTAATTACACGGAAGCAAAAAGCGTTAATGAAGCTAGTAGGCTATTAAAAACTATAGATGATTCGGTATTAATTGCAGGCGGAACTGATATTTTAATTAAACTTAGAAGTTTGGATAAAAAATATGCAAATAAGCATTTAATAGGAATTAATACTTTAAAAGAATTAAAAACCATAACAATTGATGATGAGTTTATTCATATAGGCGCATTATGCACTTTTGATGATATAGAAAATAATGAAATTATAAAAAATAATTTAACAAATCTAAAACAAGCAGCTGCTCTAGTTGGTGGCCCGCAAATTAGAAATATGGCTACAATAGGTGGAAATATTTGCAATGGTGCAACTTCTGCTGATAGTGCTTCAAGTCTTTTTACTCTTGATGCGATTTTAGTTATTTACAACGAAGACACACGCAAAGAAATTGCTATAAATGATTTTTATATTAGTTCTGGTGTTGTTAAATTAGAAAAAGGAGATATTTTAACAAGTATTAAAATTCCTAAAAAATCTTTTAATGGTTATGTTAGTAAATATATAAAATTTGCTCAAAGAAATGCTATGGATATAGCTACAATTGGAGTTAGTGTTATGTTAAAAACTAATAATGATGAGATAATTGATTTAAAATTAGCTTATGGAGTTGCTGCTCCTACTCCTATTAGAGCTAAAGAAAGTGAAAAATTAGCAAAAGGTTTAAAATTAACTAAGGAAAATATTGAAAAAATTGCTAATAATATTTTAAATGAAACAAAGGCAAGAGATTCTTGGAGAGCTTCTAAAGATTTTAGAAATAATCTTTTAACAACGCTTACAAAAAGAGCTATTTATGAATTAATAGGAAAAAATTATGAAAATTAAAACTTATATAAATGATAAATTTTATGAATTACACATTGACCCTAGAATGTCATTGCTTGAATTAATAAGAAATGTATTGCAACTAAGTGGAACTAAAGAAGGCTGTAGTGTTGGTGAATGTGGAGCTTGTGCTGTTTTAGTTGATGGTAAAAATGTAAATAGCTGTATTTATTTAGCAGCTTGGGCTGATGGTAAAAAAATAACTACTATAGAAGGTTTAACCCCTTTTGATGGCTTAAGTCTTTTACAAGAAAATTTTGTAAAAAATGGGGCTGTTCAGTGTGGATTTTGCACTCCTGGGTTTATTATTTCATCAACTGCTTTGCTTAGTAAAAATAAAATGCCTACTAAGTTTGAAATAAGGCGAGGTGTGTCTGGTAATCTATGTCGTTGCACAGGATATAAAAAAATCTTTCAAGCCATAGAAGATACTGCAAATAATGCTAAATGAAGCTTTAGATATTAAATATAAAGACAAAATTGCGATTATAGGCTCTGGTGGGAAGACCACTTTTGCTTATAATCTAGCTAAACAAAATCAAGATAAAATCACAATTCTTACAACAAGTACAAAAATGTATGAAGTAAAAGATATAAATTTTAATAATCTATATAATCAAACAAGTATTATAAATCTTAAAAAAGGCGTTAATTTATGTGGAAAAATTATTGACAATAAAGTAAATGCTTTAGATGATTTTAGTGATTTTTATAAAAATTGTGATTTGTTTATATATGAAGCTGATGGAGCTAAGGAATTGCCTTATAAAGTTTGGAAAAATAATGAGCCTGTTATTTTAGAAAATACCAATAAAATAATAGGAATTATTCCACTTCATTTATTAAATTATCAATTAAATGAGAATTTCATTCATAGGTTTGATGATTTTTTGAAAGTATTTGAAGTGAGTAAAAATGATATTTTAAGTATTGATTTAATAGAAAAAATTTGTTTAAAAATGTTTGAAAATATTAGTTTAAATTCTGATAATTTTATTTTTTTTAATAGATGCGATGATTTAAAAGTATTAAATGAACTTGCAAAAAGATTAAAAAATTTTAGATTATTAGCTGGTTTTTTAAAAGAAGAAAAATATATAAGGCTTAATTTTTGAAAGGAATTTGTATTATTTTAGCAGCTGGATATTCAAGAAGGCTTGGTTTAAATAAATCATTTTTAAAATATAAAAATACTTATTTTATTGATTTGATTATTCAAAAAACTTTAGAGCTTAATATGGATATTAAAATAGTTGCTAATGAGAATAATTACGAGTATTTAAAGACAAATTATAAAGATTTTAATGTGGTTTTAAATGCTTTTAATAAGGGTCAAAATACAAGTATAAAAATAGCTTTAAACAATGTTTTAGATTATGATTACGCAATATTTTTACCGATTGATCAAATATTTTTAAAAACTAATTCAATAAAAACTATCATTTCAAAATATAAAGAAAATTATATTGTTGTTCCTAGATTTAATAATATTAATTCCTTGCCTACTATTTTTGATAAAAAATATTTTAAAGAATTGTGCGAATTAGATAATGATAGCGGTGGAAGAGTGCTAATTCAAAAATATAAAGATAAAGTAATTTTTGTTGATTTATATGATGAATTAGAAGGAAAAGATATAGATACTAAAGAAGATTTAAGGTTGATTGATGAGCGAATTTGTAATTATTAGAGGAGCGGGTGATATTGCTAGTGGTATTGCTGCTAGGCTTTTTAGAGCAGGTTTTAAGATACTTTTATTAGAATGTTTAAAACCAAGTTCAATTAGAACAAAAGTTTGTTTTTCTCAAGCAGTTTACGATAAAACTTGTGAAATAGAAGGTATAAAAGCGAAGTTAGTTAATAAAGATGAGATTTTAGATTGTAAAGATTTTATTCCTATTATAATTGATGAGAATTTAGATATTTTAAATTATATAAAACCAAGGGCTTTAATTGATTCAATTTTAGCTAAAAGGAATTTAGGAACAAATATTAATATGGCTCCTGTTGTGATTGCTATTGGACCTGGGTTTTGTGCAGGAATTGACGCTCACGCTGTAATTGAGAGTAATCGCGGCCATAATTTAGGCAAGGTTATTTTAAGTGGTTTTACTGAAGAAAATACAGGAATTCCTGCTGAAGTAAAAGGAATTGGAGCAAAAAGAGTAATATATGCAAACGATAATGGAATATTTAGAGCGAGTGCTAAGATAGGGGATATGGTAAAAGAAAAAGAAATTATTGCATATATTGATAATACACCTGTTAAAGCTAGTATAAGTGGGCTTTTAAGAGGTATTATTGATGATAATTTTGAAGTAGTAAAGGGTCTTAAAATTGCAGATATTGACCCAAGAATTAGTGAATATGAAAATTGCTTTAGTATTTCAGATAAGGCTAGGAGCATAGGTGGTGGGGTTCTTGAAGCTTTGATGTATTTTGAAAATAGGAATAAAAATGGATGAATTGATAATAAAAGAAATGTATAAAAGATGTGAGAAAAATGAAAAAATTGCCTTAATAACTCTTACCAAATCAAGTGGCAGCACTCCTAGAAATGCAGGTTCTATGATGGCTTTATTTAGCGATGGCACAAGCATTGGAAGTATAGGTGGTGGTAAATTAGAATTTGAAGTTTTAAAAGAAGCTAAAGAATGTTTAGAAAATAATAAAAGTAAAATTTTTAATCACGAATTAACACCGAATGGAGATTTAAAAATGCAGTGCGGCGGGCTTGCGAGTGGTTATATAAAAATTATTAATCAAAAAGCAAAATTAATAATATGTGGAGCAGGACATATTGGTAAAGAAATACTATTTTTATCAAAATATTTAGGTTTTTATTCAATTTTAATTGATGATAGGCAAGATTATTTGCAAGGTTTAGCAAATGAAGAATATTTCAGCAATTATGAAGATTTGAGTTTTTTAGATATTGATGATAATACTTATGTAATTATTGTTACAAAATCTCATTTAGATGATTATAAATGCTTAAAAAATGTAATAGATAAAAATGCAAAATATGTTGGTGTTATTGGAAGTAAAACTAAACATAAATTCATTAAAGATGAGCTGATTAAAGATAATTTTAGTGCCGAATTATTTAATAAAATTTATGCTCCTATAGGTTTAGATATTGCAAATCAGGAGCCAAGAGAAATTGCGTTTAGTATTTTAAGTGAGGTTTTGCTTATCAAAAATCAAGGCAAATTAGCACATAAAAAAAATTTTAATCCCTAAATTCCAAAAATATTTTTATGTTTAAGTGTTTTTTAAGTTTAATAACATATAATTCAAGCTTTTTATTTGCTTCTAGCAAATCGTTATTTTAAATAGTTTTATTGTTAATTTTAAAT
>NZ_JAHCZD010000027.1:0-11714 GCF_018501175.1 Campylobacter sp. 2018MI10
AATATCCAAAACATAAGTAATGAATTAAAAATAAGCGAAGATAAATTAAAAGATTTAATAAGTAGTGATAAGCTAGGAGATTTTATAGATTTTACGAAAGAATTTAAAAAAGATTTAAGCGATACAAGATTAATTGATATAAGAATTTGAAATAAAATTTCAAATTCTTAATTTTAATTATTTTTTATCAGCTTCAGCAAAAATTTGAACTTTTACTTCGTTTGCTACTAAGCTCTCATTTGTATCTTTTGCTACATCAAAATCTTTTCTTAAAAGGTCAAGATTTAGGTCAAACCCAAGTTTAGTTTTATCTCCCATTGTAGCAACACCATTGATAGCAACATCAAATGTTACTTCTTTTTTAACGCCATTTATGTTTAATTCCCCTGTCATTTTTCCTTGTGTATCACTTACTTTTTCGTATTTACTCATAACAAAAGTAAGTTTTGGATTAACTTTTTCATTTAAAAAATCACTTGATTTTAAATGCTCGTCTCTTTTTTCACTATTTGTATCAACGCTTGCTACATCAACGCTTGCATTAAATACTTTAAAAGTTTTATTAGCTTCATCAAAATCTATCATCGCATCAAAACTTTTAAATTTACCCTTAGCATTAGAAACCAACATATGTTTAACGCTAAATTCAACGCTAGTATGAACTTTATCAAGAACAAATTCACTAGCACCTAAAATACCTGCTAAGCTTAAAGCTAAAAATAATTTTTTCATAATATACTCCTAAAATAAAATAAGACTAATATAATCTCATAAAAAGATTAATCATTATCATAAATATTTTATCATAAGCTAAAAGGAGAAAATATGAAACATTTATTAATAATTGGAGCTGGTGGAGTTAGCCGTGTAGCAACCTATAAAGCAGCTGAATATAAATATTTTGATAAAATCACGCTTGCAAGTAGAACAAAAAGCAAATGTGATGAAATAGCAAGTTTTATTAAAGAGCGTTTAGGAGTTGAGATTGCAACTGCTACGATTAATGCTGATGATACAAATGCAGTTGTTAAGCTTATACAAGATATAAACGCTACGATTTTATTAAATGTGGCTTTACCTTATCAAGATTTAGCTTTAATGGACGCTTGTTCTCAAACTAAAATTCCATACATTGATACAGCAAATTACGAACATCCTGATTTAGCTAAATTTGAATATAAAGAGCAATGGGCTAGAAATAATGACTTTTTAAAAGCTGGTGTTCCTGCACTGCTTGGAAGTGGATTTGACCCAGGTGCAACGAATGTTATGTGTGCGTATGCGCAACAATATTTATTTGATGAAATTCATACAATTGATATTATGGATTGTAATGCAGGAGATCACGGCTATGCTTTCGCAACTAATTTTAACCCTGAAATAAACTTAAGAGAAGTTAGTGCAAATGGTAGATATTGGGAAAATGGCGAGTGGATTGAGACTAAACCACTTGAGATTAAAGTTGAACACGATTATCCTGAAGTTGGGGTTAAAGATAGCTATTTACTTTATCATGAAGAACTTGAGAGCTTATGTAAAAATATAAAAGGTTTAAAAAGAATTAGATTTTTTATGACTTTTGGACAAAGCTATATTCAACATATGAATTGTCTTAAAAATGTAGGTATGCTAGGAATTGAGCCAGTTGAACATCAAGGAATGAAGATAATTCCTATTGAGTTTTTAAAGACACTTTTACCTGACCCTGCAAGTCTTGGTGCAAGGACTAAAGGCAAGACAAACATAGGTTGTATTATTGAAGGTATTAAAGATGGCAAGGCTAAAAAAGTATATATTTATAATGTTTGCGTGCATGAAGAATGCTACGCTGAAACTGGCGCTCAAGCAGTAAGCTACACAACAGGCGTTCCTGCTGCAATTGGAACATATTTAATAGCAAGTGGCAAATGGAGCGGAAAAGGTGTATTTAATATGGAAGAATTTGATGCAAAACCATTCTTTGATGAAATGAATAAAATGGGTCTTCCTATTAAAATACTAGAGCTATAAAAATAAACAATAATTCTTATTATTTAAGAATTATTGAATTTTAAAAAAAATTAATATATATTAATTAAGTTTTTATAAAATGGCGTTTTTTAAAAATGGGGGGGGGTCGGCGATGTTAAGAGTTTTGTTAAAAGTTTTTATTTTAGTTTTTACTTTACTAGTATTAAATGCTTGTTCTTCTGTCTTTTTAGGCTACGAAGAAGAAAATAAAAATAAAATATATTCTTTAGATACTAAAGACTGCGAATTACTTACGAAAAAAGAGCTAAAATACTCAAAAGAAAATGTATTAGAAAAGATTAAAGACCCACTTTACAACGGCAATTATTACGGATATCAAGCGTTCTTGTGTAAGTCTTATAAAGATAGTATTAAGCTATTTGATTTGGTTGAAGATGGTTATAAAGATAAAGATGAAAAAAATCTATTGTTAAAGATTGGAGAAGGAGTTTTAGAAGGTCTTTTTAATGATAATATAACTGATTATAGCGGTCAATATTATGAAAAAATGCTAACTAATACATACAAATCAATGAGTTATCTAGCTTTAGGCGAATACGATGAAGCTGGAGTTGAAATCAAAAGAGCCTTAGATAGACAAAAAAGAAATAAAGAAGAATTTGAAAGCGATATTTTAAGCGAATTAAACTACTTACAACAAAAACCTAGAGAAAGTAATGAAGTAATAGACATTATAAATAATAGTGTCCCAATTCCTGCTTATAAGTCTTATGCTAATTATTCTAATCCATTTGTTAGCTATTTTTCTGCTCTTTATTATATTTTAGATGGTAGGTCAAATAATTCTATTGATTTATTAAAAGAAGTTTATTCTCAAGAAAATGATTTGCTGTTTTATCAAGATTATGAATTAGCTAAAAACAATTTCAACACTAAAAGAATAGCAAATAAAGTAAAAAAAGGAATGCAAATATCTAAAACAAATAAATATATTTGGGTAATTTATGAAAATGGTAAATCTAAATCTTTAAAAGAATTTAATCTATCATTGCCTATTGTTTTTATTAAGAAAAACGATAATGATATAGATTATAAAATTCCTTTTGGAAATGAAAAATACTCTGTTTATGCTAATCAATTAGCCGTTAGTAGTTTAGTGTTTTCAATAGCAATTTTAGGAGATAGTAGCGATGCTTATCCATTTATAGTAGCGAATAATCAAAAAACAAGACTTCTAAGTGATATGGATAAAATAATAGGCGCTGAATACAAAGCTACATTAATACCTAGAATATCTAAGTCTTTTTTAAGAGCGATTACTAAAACAATGATTAGTGTAAAAGCTAATAAAGAGAATTTATATTCTGGCATAGGTGTTGATTTGGTAAATAATTTATTAAACCATTCTGATATTAGATACTTTATAGGTTTACCTAAAAACTATCAAGCAATTAGAATTGCAAATAGTGGAAGTATAAATATTGCAAGTCCAAATTCTCAAACACTATTTTCACAAGAATTAGATATAAATAAACATTATGTAATACTTGTAAAAATTCCTACAATAGGAACTGAATATATAACAATATTTGAAGAAAGGTAAAAAAATGAAAAAATATATCTTAACCGCTTTTGCTGTATTTTTATGTTCGTGTGCTAACAATGCAAATGTAATCAAAAACAATCAATGCTTTAATGTAAGCTATTTAGATGAAGATTTAAATAAAATTCTAAAATGCGAAGAAAGAAGCAATAATGATTTTAATAACCTAATAATTAGTATCGAACTTACTAATATAAGCAATAATGAACTAAATCTTAAATACTCACAAGATTGGTTTTATGATAATGGTATGCATGTTGATAATTTAGGTTTAGCTAAAAAAGAGCTAACACTACAACCAAAAGAAACAAAATATATAAAATTAGGTGCTCCAGCAAACGCACATAATTACAAAATAAAAATTAACAAATTTAATTAAGGAGACAAAATGAAAAAATACTACACACTAGCTTTAGCACTAAGTTTAGGAGCTTGTGCAGCTGCACCAAGTTATGTCGTTGATGAAGTAAATAATGGCAAAAATCAGCCTGTTTCACTAGGTATTGATGATATAGATTTACAAAATGCGGCAAGAGATTTGATTAATTCTATGTTAGCAAGCCCTGTTTTTGCTACTTCAAATCCAAACGAACGCCATATTCTTGTAATGAGTAGGATTACTAATGATACAATGCAACATTTTGATACAGATATTCTTACTAAAAAAATAAGAATTGCTTTACTTAATTCTGGTCGTGTTTATGTAACAACAGCAATTGGAGCTAATGGGGCTGAGGATAATATGACCCACGCTACAAGAGAATTAAGAGATAATGACGAATTTAATCAAAAAACAATCGCTAAAAAAGGCACAATATTAAGTGCAAATAGGTCTTTAAGCGGTAAAATAATTCAAAGAAATACTAGAATTAAAGGAACTTTTAGTGATTCTCAAAGAGTTGATTATTATTTCCAAATGACGGTTACAAATCTTGATAATGGCTTAGCAATTTGGGAAGATGAAATAAAAATTAATAAACTTGGTTCAAATAGGAGTGTAGCATGGTAAAAAAAGTATTATTAAGTTCTGTATTAGCAGGTATTTTAAGTATTGGAGCATTTGCAGAAGAAACTAAAAATCAAGAAGTAGTTAATGAAGTAACAACACCAAAAGAAGAAAGTGTTGTAAGTCAAAATATAAAACCTTCAGTTGATGAAGTGTTGCCAATTAGCGATGAAAACAATGGCTTTGTTGATGATGAAAATGATATTTTAAGAATGATGAGTGAAGTAGCAGAACAAATAGAAGATAAAGCAAGTGGAAGAGAAGCTTTCATTTCTCCTGCTATTCCAATTCCTGTATTTAGAGAAGACCCAAAATACTATGATTATTTAGCAAGTGCTTATAGTGAAGCATTTTTAAGATTAAAAGCAAAAATCGTTATGGAAAAATACGGCATTTATCAAACAAAAGCTATTTTAAGTGGTTATGGCGATGATTTAAGTGATGCTGATATTGATAAATTAATAGAGCAAGAAATTAAAAGTCAAAAAGAAAAAAACAGAACAGCAGAAAACATTATAAATGCACTAATTAAAAAAATCGTAGGAGATGATGCTATAAAAGAACAAGAATTAATTTATAAAGCTGAAAAAATCAAAAACTCTCAAGATTTTAAAACAGAATCGCTTAAAACAGCATTTGGTGCTGTAAATGGTTTAATTCCTTATGAAAATTATATTGTAAAAGGCAAAAATGGCTATGACCAAGTTGGTCTAGTAGCTTATATATCGCCTAAATCAATAGAATTAGCAGAAGCTTTAAAAGGTGGATATTTAGCAAAACCAACAGCTAAAAAAGAACAATGCAAAAATGCAAGAGAATTAGCAAATAGTATTAAAACCCCACTTTCAAAATTAGGGCTTACATTTTTCTATGATGAAAATTGCCAACCAGCATTAATTTCTTATGGTATGAAAAACTATGAAAATAAAGGTAAATTTGCAGATAGAAAAGCTGAAAACGCTATTAAAGTTGCACAAATGAAAGCAGAGCAAAATCTAGCTATGTTTATAGGAACTCAAATTAGCACAAAAGAAAGAGAAAGAACAGTTCAAAGAGCTATGGAAAAAGTAGCAGTTGAAGTTAAGAGCAAAGATGGCATTGATGAGCAAACAGGTGGTTTAGTAGAAGAAAATGCTATTTCAACAGTATTCCAAGAAAATATGAGTGCTAGTGCAAGTATGAAACTAATTGGCACAAAAATTGTAAATAATTGGAGAAAAACAAAAGGTGAGCAAGGTGTAACAGGAGTGATGGTATATTATTCGCCTGCAAGCGTTCATGAATCAAAAAGTGGTTTAAAACCTACACAAACAGTAACACCACCAACAAATACTTCAAAAGTAATTCGCTCTAAAAATGTAGAAGTTGATGATTTCTAGGATTAAATTATGAAAAAGATATTAATTATTTTTTTAGGCTTATTTTTAGTAAGCCTAAATGCTAAAGTAGTAACTACAACTAGCACAAAAACTGCTACCGGAGAAGGCTACGGCATTACTTATAGCGAAGCCGTTGATAATGCATTAGCACAAGCTGTTACTAAGCTAAATGGTGCATATATTAAAGCTAGTAATTCTTTTAGTCAAACACAATTAGAATCAAGTGCAGACGGAACAAACATTAATGCTTTATTTAATCAAAAAATTAGCAAAGCAACAAATGGTCGCTTTAGCTCTTTTGAAGTTATAGAAAATACAAAAACAGAAGATGGATTTAGAGTAGTCGTAAGTATTCAAAAAACAGCAGTTTCAAAAAAATACGAACTAGCCGGAATGAAAAACGATAGAAGAAAAATCATCGTAGCACCTGCTCTAAGTCCGAATAATTTTTCTTTATTAGGAAGAGATAGCGAACAAATAACAAGAGATTTAAGGTTTAAAATAGAAAGCAATATCCACAAAACTCGTAAATTTGATTTATTGGATAGACAAGAAGGAGAAGCATTAGCTGTTGAAAGAGATATAATTTTAAATGACGCAAATAAAGATGAAGCTTTAAAATTAGGTCAAAATCTAGGCACTGATTATATATTACTTTACACCATAAGCGATGTTAATACAACTAATAAAAATTACTCAATTATTGGCAGTGGTAGTAGTTCTAAAGTAAGTGTTAGTATAAATTATCAAGTTATTACATTTGCAACTAGACAAATAAGATTTGCTGATAGCATAAACCTTGATATAAAATCTAAAGATTATGATAGCATTTTAAACAATATTGCAAGCACTATTGTATTAAACACTCAAGCTGCTATTTATCCGCCAAAAATAGAAAAAATCAGCAATAATCAAGCAGTTTTTACTCAAAGCCTACCTATAAATACACAACTAGAATGCTATAAAAAAGGCGATAAAATCTATGATAGTTACACAAAAGAGCTAAACGGCTACGAAGAAATTTTTAGTGCTTTAGTGCAAGTAACTAATGCAAATGCTAAAACAAGCTATGCAAAAATACTAGAAGGTAATGCAAATAAAGGCGATATTTGTAGATTTAAAAATATTGGCAATAACTCTACAAGTAATGATGCAAATGGAAAAGATGTAAAAGATATAACACCGGTTCAAGGTGGTGGATTTATATTTTAAAAATAAAAAGAATTTGATTTATTCAAATTCTTTTATCATACAAATTCTTACTATCTTTATACGCCATTAAAATAGCTAATAAATCTCTTTCATCTTTGATATTTTGAATATTAATTTTACTAAGTATTTCTTCCATACTTTCACGAGTGCTTGTGCCTTTTACTTCTATGGCTTCGAATGGTTTTTCTTCTTCATATTCAGCTTTTATTTTTAGATATTCTTTTTTAAAATCATCTATGCTTATTTTTTCATCTGCAAATAATCTAAAAAGCCTTTCATCATCGCTAAAATTAAATCTTAAATCATCATAATATGTAAAGCTACCACTACTACTATTTATAGGATTTGCTTGCAAAAAGCTTTGCAAATCTTTTTTAATCTCTATATCAGAATGCTTTGCAAAAGCTCTTTGATAAATACTATCTGTCTTATAATCATTTTGAACTTGTAAAAACAAATCAAACATATCATTAGGCTTAGCAATTTGGCTAAGCTCTTTGCTTAAATCTATCTTTTTTAAATCTTTATTATTTGTATTAATGAGATTTATTTGATTTAAAGATGGGTTGATTTGCATTTATGTCCTTTTGTTTATAAACTCGGTTTCTAGCATAGATAAAACATAAGCATCATAGCTATCTTTTTGCTCTCTTAGAGATTTTACCAAGTTTGCTAAGTTTTCTTTATACACATTTAAATCGCTCTTTACTTCAATCGGTTCTCTTTTAATCTCTTTAGTATCTAGCTCTTTTGCTGCTAAATCCTTAGTAATTGCTAAAAGCCATCTAGGTTTAAATTCTTCTATGCTTAAATCACTATTTAATAAGCTTTCTAGCTCATCATTTAAGGCAATTTGCCCGTTTATTGAATTTGAATTAGTCATAATAAAGCTTAAAAGTTCGCTTAATTCATTTAAACTACTTTTATCATCAAGCCCTAATAGTTTGCCATAAATAGTAACTTCGCCATTCTTACTAACCCCACTAAAACTCTTACCCCAATTATCGTGATTATATAAATTAGAAATGCCTTTTAAATCATCAGAGCTTACTGGCTTAGAATTTAAATCTTTATTAGTTTCAGTCCTTATCTCATCTCTTAAAAATATTTGCCTTAAATCCAAAATACTCTGATTGTTATTTATAATTGTCATTTTAACTAAACCCTTTTATCATATAAATTCTCGCTATCTTTATATGCCATTAAAATAGCTAATAAATCTCTTTCATCTTTGATATTTTGAATATCCATTTTACTAAGTATTTCTTCCATACTTTCACGAGTACTTGTGCCTTTTACTTCTATGGCTTCGTAAGGTTTTTCTTTAGTTTGTTCTTCTTTTTCTTCTTGTTTAATTTCTTCTTTTGTATTTATTGCATTATTTCTTAAATTTTCTTTTTCTTTAACTCTAGCTTGTAATTCTTCAACGCTTGGCATTTTCTTACTATCTATATAACCTAAAGGAAAATCATCAGGCAAACCTAAAGATGGCATATTTAGTGAGTTTAGCGTTCTATCAAGCTCTTTTTTATCAATTTCTACCCAATTTTTCATAAATTCTTTGCTTATTTCTTCTACTAAATCAGGGTCTAATGCTCCAAACACACAATAACCTGCCTTTTCTCCAAGATTTAGATTTTTATCATTTATTGGATTGTAAGTCGGATCGTTTTCTAGCTTTTGCTGGGCTAGTTTAAGATATTCTAAACTAGCCTTTCCATCTTCATAATAAGGTTTATTGGCTTGAATATCTAGGTTATCATTTTTTTTACTAATTTTAGTTGTTGGATATGTTATATAAGAATTAGCCGTTATTTTCATAATCATCTCCTTTATCATCTATATCAGCAAAATTAACAAAAACTTTAAAAATATAAAACTTATTTAAATTTCTTTTATTTGACTTGGGCGTGGTAAATTTGGCTTTAGTTCTTTTGTAATATTTGGCTTAATTATTAGAGCGTATCCACCTAAACTATCTTTATCCCATACGCTATAAAATTCTTTTTTAGAGCTTAGATATTCGCCAAAGCTTGGGTCATATACTTTCACAAAATCCCCATTAATATTATTTACCACTACAAAATGTGGAAATCTCGGGTCATTTTCAATCTTTACTATAAAAGGCACGAATATTTTTTCAAATATATTACGATTTAATTTATAAGCTTTTGCATTAAAACCCAATTTATTTAACGCATTATTTAATTCATTAAAACTTAGCATATTAGTATTTTTATCTAAAACTTCTAAAATATCTTTTTCACTAAAACGCTTGATATTTGTTAGATTTAGCAATGTCGCTATACTACTTGCCCCACAAGATTCTTCATAACTTTGTCTTACTACGGAGTTATTTTTGATTTGTCTATAAGACTTCACTGCAAACTCGGCATTAAGACAAGTTATAGTTATAAAGATTATTAGAATTTTTGCCATAAGCTAATACCAAACACACTATCAGGAGCAGCTGAACCACCACCAAAACTAGCGTTAAAACTGATACTTGTATCATCATTTATACTATAAGTTGAGCCTACACTATATGTTGGGATACTTCTTAGATTTGTATATTTTACACCATTGATTTTCTGAGCTGCTTGAAAACTCTGTGAAGCTTCTAAATCAAGCGTAATTTTAGGGCTTAATACTATACTAAGATTTGCACCAAAATTATAAGAATTTCCATAATTTATCGCTAGTTTATCAAAAGTCCTAGTATCATTATATGTAAATCCCATATAAATACCCCAAATAGCAGGGTCGCTATATCCTTTTAAGTTTAGCTTAGCTGAATGTGATTTAAAATAAAAACTTTTATTTGTATCAAGTGCTTTTTCTCTTTGTAATAATCCTGCTTGATAAGAAAAACTAAGTATTTTATCACTAAAACTATCAAATCTATAATTAAACCCAAGCCACAAGCTCTCAAATGAATAATGAGTTTCACTTTTTGGCTCACCAGTAAAGAAATTACTATATTCATTTCTAGTAGCATTAGCACCAAGAGAAGCTATAAAATCAAGCTTGTTATTAAATGAATATATCAAAGTTTCATTCAAACTAAGCCTTTTATTATCAGTCCAAATCACAGGATCGCCTCCTATTATTAGACTTGGATAACTTGTGTAGATATTAGCATTCCCGCTAGTGATTAAACTAAGACTTGTAATGCTTCTAAGTCCGATTTGTCTTTTAAAAAGACTATCAATAGTAATAGCATCAGAGCCAAATAAAAAGCTTAAAGTAAATGCTATAAAAAATAACTTTTTCAAACTCTTCCTTTCAATTTAAAATATAAAATTTCAAACCCTTTTATCATATAAATTCTCGCCATTTTTATAGGCTAAAAATATAGCTAATAAATCTCTTTCATCTTTAATATTTTGAATATTAATTTTGCTAAGTATTTCTTCCATATTCTCACGAGTGCTAGTGCCTTTTACTTCTATGGCTTCGAATGGTTTTTCTTTAGTTTGTTCTTCTTTTTCTTCTTGTTTAATTTCTTCTTTAGATTGTGATATTTTTAAATCTTCATCTGTATTAGAAAAAATACTTTTCATTAATTTATTTTTTTCTTCATCATTTATGCTATCTGAAGTTAATTTATCTAAATTTTTAAAAAGTTTATTTAGAGTTTTTACTAATTCTTCTGGATCAATGTCTGGAGATTTCTCCAATTCCAACCTTATATTCTTTACAACATCAGGGTCTAACGCTCCATACATACCATAAGTTAGCTTATCACGAAGACCTAAATTATTGTCATATAATGGTTTATAGGTCGGATCGTTTTCTAGCTTTTCTTGAGCTAGTTTTAGATATTCTAAACTAGCCCCATCATTTGCTTTATTTTGTGAGTTTTTATTATTAAGCGTATTTGCATAAGTATTTGAAAAATTATTTACTCCATTAACCATCATAATAAATCCTTATCTTGCCATTCTTAGCAAATCTGCTCCTACTGCTTGTTTTATTTCTCTTAATACTTGATTATATTCTAATTGAAAACTATTCGTAGCTTCATGGTCAAACCAACGATTAAGCATATATATTAATTCTCGAACTGTACTAGCATTTGAAAGATTTAAATACTCTTTTTCTACAGCATATACATGAGTAACTGGTGCCATCACTCCATTACCCACATTTGTATTTTTTATACCGTATAATAAAACATGACCTGTTATAGTTCTGCCGCCTAATGCGCTAATATAATCTACAAGTCTGCCGTAATTTCTATCAATATGCTCTCTAGTACTAGGATTCGCGTAACATTGAGTTTGCCCTAAAGGACAAAGCCCTATACTATTTTTTATCAATAAACCATCACTATTAAATCTAGCGCCTAACTCATTTGATGTATGTGGGATAGCCAACACAAATGCCATACCACCATATGTGTATATATCGGTTAAAACATACCCGCCATGAACTTTATTCATCTCTTCAGTATTTAAAACTTTAACACCTAATGAATTATCACTTATAGCACCTTTGCTAATATCTGCTAATAAATCATTAGCATTAGCACTTAAGCCTA
>NZ_JAHCZD010000028.1:0-11439 GCF_018501175.1 Campylobacter sp. 2018MI10
CAGTTACTCAAGTAAATGTTAAATCAGCTGAAAGTAATATTAGAGATGTTGACTTTGCATCTGAGAGTGCTACATTTAGTAAACACCAAATCCTAGCTCAATCAGGTGTATATGCAATGAGCCAAGCAAATGCTGTTCAACAAAACGTAATGAGATTATTACAATAGTAATAATGAATGGAGTTTTTAAGGTGCTTGTCGCCTTAAAAACGACTAAATTATTACAATAGTTTTAAAGATTATTTGTAATAACAAAAAAGGTGCTATCCTTAGCACCTTTTTTACTTCTTTAACTTTTTAAAAAACATAATCAAAAAAACATTTTAAACTTTTAAGAATTTAAAATTAGAATTTCACTTAATGCTTGATAATTTAATATACTAACGATTACAAAAGTAACAAATATGAATGTAACAATTACAACAAATAATAATCCGTATTTTTAAAGGCTTTAAAAGAATTAGTAAAGGCATTTAATGAGCCGATAAAGATTAAAAAAACAAAAAGTAAGATTTCTTGAATACCCAGCCAATCATTACTATAATAGCGATGAGTTTTACAAGGCGTTAAAAGAAGTTGAAAGTGGCAATGTAATTAAGTGTAAAAATTACGATGAGTATAAAAAAGCTATAGATAGTAAGAATATATAAAATCCATCTATCAAAGCAATACAAAAAACAATACAATAAGCTAAGCAAAGCTGATAAAATCTAACAAAAGTCTAAGAACTAATTTATAAAAACCACGCATTGTAATGGATTTAAAAGATTGTAAAGATTGTCATATCAAAAATGATTTAGTGCTAGTGTATAAAAAATAAAAATATATTAATTCCAACTTGCATTAGCATTGTAAATAATAGCAAAATAAATAATTTAACATAAATTAGATTTTAGCGATATATTTTTATTGTAATTATTTTAAGGTGCTATTTTTAGCACCTTTTTAAAAACTAAGCAAAATCAAAAAACTAGCATAAAAAATATTTATGATTGTTTTAAATCCACCCTTATAACCAGCGTTTTTTCTTAAAAAATATAATAGGTATTATTGTAGAGATTATCATTAGGCTCAAGGTTATAAAATACCCATATTGGAATTTTAATTCAGGCATATTCTCAAAGTTCATTCCATAAATTGTCCCTATTAAAGTAGGTGGCATCATAGCAACGGTAACAACGGTAAAAAGCTTTATGATTTTGTTTTGTTCTATGTCAATTTTGCTAGTTAAAATCGTCTGTATATTATCCAAAATCCCAAGTTGCGAAAGGCTAAAATCTATTAAAGAATTTAAATCTTTTAAAATTATGTCTAAATTCTCTTTAATATGAACGCCTATTTTATCGCTTTTAATAAGTGATGATAAGGTCTTTTTCTTCTCAAACAACGAATACCTAATCTGCATATTTAAATCTTGAAGATTTGAAATCTTAGCAAGGTAAAAATCATAATCAAGAGCATTTTTTTGCTCTAAAATCTCGGTTTTTAGCAATCTTGAAACCTTATCAATCCACTCTAGCACATCTCCATCTTTATCCACTCTCATATCAAAAATCTCGCTTAATATCTCATAGCCACTTTTATAATGAGTTGGATTTGCTAGAATTATGTTTTCTACAGAAGCAAAGGTCGGAATTTCTCTAGCACGGATTGTAAATAATACTTTTTTATTTAGTAAAAATGTAATCGTATCTTTTGTAGTGGTTGTTTGATTTAGAGCGTCTTTATTTAAAAACACATTATTAATAGTAATAGTATCTTGCTCTTCCCAATATCTCGCACTTTCTTCTATGTTGTATTTTTCATCATCGTTTGGAATTTTAATATTAAAATTATTTTCTATATAAGCAATCTCATCTAGGTTGAAATTAAACAAATCTACCCATAAAGTATTTTCAGGTATTTCTTCATTGATATTAATAGTGCGTTTTAATACATTTAAATTGTCTTTATAATAAACAAAAAGCATAAAAATCCTTTATAAATTTTAATTATTATAATGAAAATTTTGAAATTTTAAATAGGATTTAAGGCTAAGCTTAAATCCTAAGAATTATTGTTTTAATTGTAAAAGTGTGTTAAGCATTTGATCACTTGTAGTAATTGTCTTAGAGTTTGCTTGATAACCCCTTTGAATTACGATTAAGTTTGTTAAAGATGTGCTTAAATCAACGTTAGACATTTCAAGGCTACTTGCTTGGATTTTACCACGACCACCTGTTGTAGCAGCTCCGATTACTGGCTCACCTGAGTTTGATGTTTGAGTGAAAACATTGCCGCCTTCAGCTTCTAAACCTTCGTTATTTGTAAATGTCGCCATCGCAATTTGTGCTAGACCAAAGCTTCTACCATTTGTAAAGCTTCCGATGATTGTTCCGCTTTCATCAATTCTAATTCCGTTTAAGTCCCCACCACTAAAACCATCTTGAGAAATACCACTTGTATTACTCTCTCTATCATAACTTGTAATTCCATCAAAATCATTTGGATTACCGAAATAAAAATCTATGTTTTGATTAGGAGTTGAGCCGTTGTTTGCTGTAAAGCTTACTGAACTTGGGCTAAATCCTTGTAATGAACCATCGCTATTAAATCTAATTGTTCCTGTTAGGACATTTTTTGGACCTTCGCCACTAATGTTGATTTCACAAGGCTCTGGAACTTGAATTACTATTCCCCACTCTGTGCCACCATCATCTGTGTAGCCGATTTTTGTAAAGTCATATTTGATTGAGTGTTTTGTCCCAAGTGAGTCAAATATATCAATACTTGAACTATGTGCGCTCATATAAAGCCCTTGAGTTTGGCGAATTCCATCTCCACTTGTAAGTGCTCCTTGCATACCTTGCATAGTTTTCATAAATTTATCGTTTTCATTAACATTATTTGCCGGATTTGTTAGATTGCTAATGCTTAAGAACATATTGAAGTCATCTTCGTTTGCATTTGCGTTTGCAGGAGTTGTTAAAGTTGGATTTAATTGTATAAATTGTGCTTGTTGTTCCGGTGTAATTTGATCCCAACCATTTAAACCAGGTAAACCCTGTGGATAGTTTACACCTGCTCCATTATTGTTGAATAAAACTCTAGCTCTATTATAAATTGCTTCTGTGCTCATATCAAATACATCGCCATCATCAGCATTAAATGCGTCTCCTTTAGGATTTTTGATAACGAATTGTCCTTTAGCATCTACTATGATTTCAACTCCATCATTTTTAGTCCCTTGAGTATTCCAATTAGCATCAGTTACTTGTCTTCCATCGTAATTTACATAAAGTCTTGCATCTTTTTGCATAGCTTCTCTTAAATCTTCTGTGGTATTAAATGTTCTTTCCATATTAGCATTTAATGCGTGTGCTGTATTAGTTGGGTTTGGATCATAAGTATATTGATAAGCAGTAATTACTTTAATACTAGCACCATTACCATCACCTTTATCTGTAAATCCATTATTAGCACCAATTAAACCTGTGTTATCTGCAGTTGCACCATTTCCAGCTCTTAAAACTATGTTTTTCATAGCTGCTGTTGTGCCTTGCTTATTATCATTTACTAAAATAAGTCTATTTCCATTTACTATATCAGCTCTTACACCTGTTTTACCACTTACTCCATTAATAGCAGTTGCTATATCAGCTACATTTGATACACTGCCACTAATTTGAGTGCCGTTAATTTCTATATTTAAATTTGCTGGAGCATTAAATTTACCATTGTTATCAACATTATTTAATGTTAATTGCCCAGTTCTAGCTTCTGCATAACTAACCCAAATTCCTTGACCTTTTCTAAGTCCAAGACTTTCTCCACTAGCATTGAATAATACCCCCATATCAACGCCACGCTCATTTAAGCGTAATTCACCATTTTTATTTGTAATAAAGCTATTTTGTGAAACATCGTTTTCTTTATGCACACCCGCATCAACCTTAATACCATCGCCGTTTATATTAGTCCATTCGTGATTGCTATCTAGCTGATAGATTGGAGTTTTTTTATCGCCTATGCTATTACCTGAATTTAGGTTTGCTTTTAAACTAACTAATGTTGTAGGATTTGCAGGGGTTGTAAGACCTGGTTTTATTACTATATTTCTAATTGGAGAAGTCGTATCAACTTCGCCTGTAACTTCATCTCTTAACCAGCCTTGTGCTATATAACCATTATTATCAACGAAGTTACCATAAGCATCACGAACGAAGTCCCCGTTTCTTGTATATTTATAAGTTTTACCACCATCAGGGCTTACTACGAAAAATCCATCGCCTTGGATAGCTAAGTCTGTGTTTTTCTTTGTTGTTTGGATACTTCCTTGAGCAAAAATCTTAGTAATTGAGTTAATTTGAGTTCCAAGTCCAACTTGCATAGGGTTTTTACCACCTAGCTCTCCTTGTGGAGCTGTTGCAACTTTGCTTGTTTGGTTCATCAAGTCGTTAAAATTTGCACGAGAGTGCTTAAAGCCTGTTGTATTAACGTTTGCTATGTTATTACCTTCTACGTCCATTGCTATTTGGTGTGCCTGAAGACCTGATACTCCAGACCAAAGTGATCTCATCATTTTTATATCCTTGTAATTAAATTCTCTAAGCAAGTTTCAGCAAAAGGTGTTCCAATTTTATTTTTTTATATTAAAATGTTGTTTTAATACCGAAAATAAGGGGATTTTGTGGATAGTGTAAAAAATAATTTTAGATTAGATTTAATAAAGTGCTTATCAAATACAAGATTACAAAGTTATAAAGACTTAGACGAGCATTTTAAAAATCTTAAATTAATTTCAAAATTATCCCCAAAAATAGGCATTTTAGAAATAACTTTAAGAAATTATTTAAATGATATTTTGGCAAAAAAGTTTAATAATGATGATTGGCTTTTAGATTACGAAAATGAAAGTATAAAAGAACAAATCAATAAATTATATAAAAGCAAAAAAAGAACGCCTACAAAAGATGAATTATTAAGCAATCTTACGCTAGGAACGATAATTAAGATTATTGAAGATGAAAAAATTGAGAAGTATATATTTTCAGATTTAGACTTAAAAAGATTTGATAAGAATAATAAAAACTACATAATAATAAACGGGCAAAAGACTAATATATTTTTAGATAATAAAAATAAAGCATTATTAAAACTATTTTTAAGTCTTAGAAATCGTGCAAGTCATTTTGAGAATTTATTAAAAATGAGAAATAACAAATATTCTAATATTAGTTATAAATTATATGAAAATTGCTATATCAGTATAAATCCAAGAAATTTAGAAAGATTTTTAGATGATTTGATAAGTGATTTTAATGAAGATTTGATAAGCAGAGTAAAACTCTGCTTTTAAGAGTGTCAAGACCACTCACGAAATACATTTCATAATATCAAAAAAAAATTAATCATAAAAGCTTTATCAATGTTTGTTAAAATCAGCTTTTATTAAAAGGAGAAAAATGAAATTTTTAAATATTCAAAAACTAAGCACTGAAAAGCTAGAAAATATGGGTTTTACTTGGCATACAAATGAAGATAAAAAATCATATGTAGATGATAAATTAATAATAATTAGCGAAGATGAAGCAAATAATTATTATAACGCTTGTAATGAGCTATATGATATGTTTATAAACGCAGGTTCTTATGTAATTGATAATAATCTTTTAGATAAACTTGGCATTCCTTTTAATTTACACGAAGTTGTGAAATTATCTTGGGAAAATGAAGTTCATTGGCATTTATATGGGCGTTTTGATTTAGCTGGTGGGCTTGATAATTTACCTATTAAATTGCTTGAGTTTAATGCAAATACTCCAACGGCACTTTTTGAAACGGCGATTTTACAATTTGAGCAATTAAGACTAAATAATTTAGATGAAAGCAATCAATTCAATCACACTTATGAAGCAATCGTTGATAATTTTAAACGCTTATCAACTTTAGATGAAGATGTAAGTAATTTTGATGAAGTATATGAAGGCTGGAAAATACTTTTTACAAGTGTAAAAAATACTGAAGAAGAACTAACTACAAGATTACTTATGCAAATGGCAAAAGACGCTGGATATGAATGCGAGTTTGCTTATATTGAAGATGTTGAATTTAGCGAAGATGGAGTGTTTTTAGCTGATGAGAATTATGAGTTTTGCTTTATGCTAATTCCTTGGGAAATAATAGCTATTGAAGAAAGCGAATTAGCACATTTACTAACAAAAATAATCAAAAACCAAAAAGCAATTATCCTAAATCCTGCTTATACATTATTATTTCAAAGCAAGGCTATTTTAGAGATTTTATGGCAGCTTTATCCAAATCATAAATATTTATTAAAAACTAGCTTTTTACCACTTGAAAACACTAAACAAGTTAAAAAGCCGTTTTTTGGTCGTGAAGGTGCAAATGTTACGATTTTGGACAAAAATGGCGAAATAATCACAAAAAACAATGGAGATTATGAAAATAACGGATTTATTTATCAAGAATTTGCAGAACTTAACGAATATAATGGCGAGTTCTATCAAGCTGGGGTATTTTTTGCCTACGAAGCGTGCGGACTTGGATTTAGAAAAGGTGGAACTATTATAGATAATTACGCACAATTCGTAGGACACATTATTAAATAAAGGAAAAATATGCAAGAAATTCTAAGTCTTACTTCATTTGTAGTTGATTTTGATATTAAAAAGAATTTAAAACAAGAATTACAAAATTATAAAAATATTTTAGTTATTGCCGGAGTTACGGCATTTGCGAAATTTAAAGATAAATTAGAATACGCAATTAGTGGCAATTATCATCTAACGCATACTAAAGAATGCTCGTTTAATGATATTAATAAAATTATAAATGAATGCAAAGGCTTAGAATTTGATTTAGTCTTAGCAATTGGTGGTGGTAAGGTTTTAGATACTTCAAAATACATAGCAAATGCTTTTAATCTAAAAATAATTACTATACCAACAATCGCTGCAACTTGTGCTGCTGTATCTGCTCTATCTGTTATTTATGAAGATGAAAAGTTTAAAGAATTAGCGCTTTTTAAAGAACCGCCTTTTAAATGTTTTATAGATTTAGAAACTATTAAAAACGCTCCTAAAAGGTATTTAATAGCAGGTATTGGCGATACGATGGCGAAATTTTACGAATTTGATTTGCAATTAAAATATGCAAAAGCTAATAATATAGGCGTAAATTACTCAAATTCTTTTGGCAAAATTTGTAGTAATTTGTGCGTAGATTTAAACTATGAATATGCAAAATCTTTAAATGATGATTTGAGTTTTAAAAATGTCGTAATGTCAATAATTGTAAATACTGGCTATGTTTCACGCTCAATTAATATTGAATATAATGGAGCTTTTGCTCACGCAACTTGCTATGCGATAAGTTATATTAAAGAAATAGAAAAAAACTTCTTGCACGGAGAATTAGTAGCATTTGGTATTTTAGTCCAATTACTAATTGAGAAAAAATATGATGAATATGAAAAATTGCTTAAGTTTTACAAAGAAATCAATTTACCTACTAAAATAAGTGATTTTATAAAAGAAGATGAGTTTTTAAAACATATTGACAAAATAGCTAGTTTAGTCCTTGCATCTAGCGATGTTATTAATCTAATTAATCGTGGTTTTATAACAAATCTTGATGAGATAAAAAATGCTTTAATTTATAAAAAGGAGAAAGAATGAAAATTGTATTTTTAGACGCAAACACCTTAGGCGGAGAAAACATTGACGCATTTAAAGAATTTGGCGAAGTTGTATTGTATGAAAAATCATCGCCTAATGAAGTAGTAAAAAGATTAGAAAAATGCGAAGTAGCAGTGATTAATAAAATCAAAATGAGCCGTGAAGTTATGCAAGCTTGCCCTGATTTAAAACTAATTTTAATTAGTGCAACGGGTATGAATACGGTTGATTTGGTTGCGGCAAAAGAATTTAATATCGTAGTTAAAAATGTAGCAGGTTATAGCACAAAAAGTGTGGCTCAACATACTTATGCTCTACTTTTATCATTAATGAACGAAACTCTTTATTATAATGACTACACAAAAAAAGGCAATTGGGCTAAGAGCGAATTATTTTGCGATTATTCAAGAAGAATTTACACAATAGAAGGCAAAACTTGGGGAATTATAGGACTTGGAGCTATTGGAAAAGAAGTTGCAAAAATAGCACAAATGTTTGGTGCTAATGTGATTTATACAAGTCTTAGTGGCAATAATAACAATGCTGATTTTAAAAAAGTTAGCTTAGAAGAATTGCTAAAAAATAGCGATATTATAAGCATTCACGCTCCACTTAACGACAAATCATATAAATTAATCAGCGAAAAAGAACTAACAATGATGAAAGATAATGCGTATTTGCTAAATCTTGGGCGTGGCGGGATAATTGATGAAGTAGCACTCGCAAAAGCAATTGATAGTAAAAATATCCGTGTTGGGCTTGATGTTGTAGAAGTTGAGCCAATGAGTGCCGATAATCCTTTATTAAACATAAGCAAAAAGCAAAATCTAATAATCACCCCGCACATAGCTTGGACTGCTTGTGAGTGTGTTACAAGGCTAGTGGCAATGATGGTGAATAATTTAAGAGATTTTTTAAATGGTAAATAAGATTTACTTAGGGCTAATTTTAGCCCTATTTTTTAGCTCTTGTGCTAAGCAAATTCCAACTACAACTATAAATCTAACTATTAAAAGCGATATTATTAAGTTTAAAGGACAAGGTTTTTTAAAGAATAATAAAGGTGATTTAAGTCTTGATTTATATACACTTGGAAAATACATAAATACTTTTAAAATCAATGAAAAAATATGTTTTAACAACGAATGCTATACCAAAAAAAGCTTTAATGAAAAATTTTTTGGCAAATGGTATTATGATGATTTGTTAAAAGATATAATTTTATGTAAAAATATATTTTCTAAGAAAAATTACTCAAAAACTCAAAATGGTTTTACTCAAATCATTGATGATTTAACTTATGTTGTTGATGATTTAAAATGTGAGTTTTCTTCAAAAAATATTATCATTAAAATTAATAAATAATAAATTTTATTATTCTATAATAATTTTTTCCTAATAATCTAATAAAATTTACAAAAAAATATTATATTTAGATGGAATTTATAATAAGGAGAAATTATGAAAAAAGTATTATTTTCATCGGTTTGTGCAGTGGCACTACTAGGGACAAATGTATATGCAGTAGAAAATAGTTTAAGTAATAGTTTAGATACTTTTTTAAGTCAAAAAACAGAGTTAGAAAGCAAGATTAAAGAGCAAAATACTCTAATAACTCAAAAACAAGAAAGCGTAAATAATGCTAATAATGATTATTTAGTAAAAGACAAAGCATTTAAAGAAACTGCAAAGGCTATAGATACAGCAACATTAACAGCAGGAGATAAACAAAGCGAAAAAAATAAAGCTGAAAGAGAACATGCTAATTTAGTAAATCAAGGTAATTCTTTAAATACTCAAAAAGATAATTTAACTTCTGAAATTAGTCAATTAGAAAGCAGTATTACAAAATACGAAGAAGAATTAAAAGTATTAGAAACCAAGTTAAATGAAGCTAAAACAAATCAAGAAGAAAAAGGTAAATTATATAAAACGGCTAATGATAAATTAACTTTAGCAAATGCAGACAAGTCAAAACTAGTTACAGCAGAAAAAAAATTAGGAGAAGAACATTTAGCTTTACAAGAAAAATATAACTCAGCTGGTGAAGAAGAAAAAGAACTTTTAAAACAACAACTTGATGACAAAGCTCAAGCGCTAACTGATGCTCAAAACGCAATTAAAGCTTTAGATGAAAAAAATAAGAATTTAATTACAGAAAAAACAAGAACTGAAATAGAATTTAATCAAGCTAAAAAAACTACTGAAAGTATTATTAACAATCAAAAAAGTATCAATAGCCAAAAAAGTGGTGTTGAATTAGAATTAAATTCAAAAAAACAATCACTAACACAAACTTCAACAAGTATAGAAGAAAACACTAAAAAACAAGCTGACGCAAAAGCGAATTTAGAAAAAGCTCAAAAAGATTTTGAAAATGCAAGTGCTGCCATTTTAACAGCTAAACAAAATCAAACCGATGCTAAAACAGCTTTAGATAAAGCAAGTGAAGACCTTGAAAAAGCTAAAGCAGAACTAACTACAGCTAATAAAGATTTAGAAAACTTAAAAAAAGAATTAGAAAATATTGAAGCAAATATTACAAACAATACAGAAGAAGGTAAAAAAGTTAAAGACCAATTAATGTCAAGTGGTATTTATACGGCTAATACTCAAACTCACGCTAACGCATTAATCAGTTTAGCAGCTTCGCACAATGGAGATTTAAGCAATGCAGCTCCTGAAGTAAAAGCACAAGCACAAACCTTAGCAAATCAAATAGCTACAACAATTTTAGATGAGAAAAAAGACGATATAACAGCAGAAGCTCTAAGCACTTTAAATGTTCAAATCAATAATATGAATAAGCGTTTAGGTGAAGTGCGTGGTTTAAATGCGGATATTGGGACTTGGTTTAGAATTTATGGTGGTCGTTTTAGCAATGGTAACAATAATTTCAATTACTATTCAACCCAAATTGGTGCAGATAAAAAAACTAGCTTAAATAATGCTGATATTCTTGCTGGTGTGCTATTTGGCTATGATAAAATCAATGCAGGTGTAAGAGCAAAAGACACTAGTGTAGGAGCGTATTTAAGCTATATTCACAATGATGGATATTTTGCTGATTTGGTATTAAAATATATAAGAAGTAGTTATGATAGTAAATTTGTTGATGTTAAATCTCAAAATTCATTCTTAGTTAGTGCAGAGGGTGGATATAGATTTAATGTAAATAATAATTTTTATCTTGAACCAAGCCTTGAGATAATCACTGGATATATCGGCAAATATGAATCAAGCTTAAAAATCTTTAATAAGTTTAAAATAAATGTAGATGCTCACTCTCCATTAATATTTAAACCACAAATATTTGCAGGTTATAGCGTAAATGATTTTACATTTAGAGCTGGTGTTGGGGCAGTAATTGATACTCAAACTAAAGAAGCAGACCTTTTAATAGGCGATATTATAAAAGGAGTAAATGCTAAGGTAAAAAGCAAATTAGGAGCTAGCGATAGAGGATTTGTAAGCGTTGGCACAGCATATACATTTAGCGATAATTTAAGATTGAATTTAAGTGTTGAAAGAAGCTTTGGCACAAAACTTACAAATGATTATGAAATAAACTCAACTATTAGATATACATTTTAAAATAAAGGGCTTTAAGCCCTTTTTTATCAAACCCCCACTAGCTAAGCGCTCATGCAAACGCATCTATGAACAATAGATCAATTGACAGTTCTTTAAATAAGTTAAACTCAGGTTTTAGAATTAACTCTGCTGCTGATGATGCTTCAGGTATGGCAATTGCTGATAGC
>NZ_JAHCZD010000029.1:0-10965 GCF_018501175.1 Campylobacter sp. 2018MI10
GCAGGAGCAGCAAATCATCTAAGTGAGATGACAGAACAACTAAACAAAAAGCTAAATGAATTTAGAACTTGATTCATTAGCTTAAAAATAAACTTATTATTAGGAATTAGTATGCTAGTTCCTAATAATATTTTAAAATATTTAAATAATTTAAACTCACTACTAGTTTTTCTACTTTATATTTTTTGCTTAATCGTATTTGTTTTGTATTATTATGTTATATCGTTACTTTCTAGCATTATTGTGATAGAATTAGGTTTGCAATTACAATATATTTATTTGGTAATGGGATATATTTTAGGTTTCAAACCAAGTTGTGATAGAATTAGGTTTGCAATTTGAAGATAGCATAAAAGACATACTTTTAACTCCGCTGTTTCAAACCATGTTGTGATAGAATTAGGTTTGCAATAAAGCAAAACAATCACTAATTTTGAGTTTAAATGTGTTTCAAACCATGTTGCGATAGAATTGGTTTGCAATCAATATTTACAGAGTATTCATTGTTTTGATATGTGTTTCAAACCATGTTGTGATAGAATTAGGTTTGCAATTTAATGAGTTTATAAGCTTAATTGATTTGCTTGAGTTTCAAACCGTGTTGTGGTAGAATTAGGTTTGCAATGAGCCATATTCTGGTCTCATAACCCTAGCACCAAGTGTTTCAAACCGTGTTGTGATAGAATTAGGTTTGCAATTTTCAAGGCTAAAAAATGTGATTTGATTACCTGTTAGTTTCAAACCGTGTTGTGGTAGAATTAGGTTTGCAATTTATTTTTTCACCAGCGCCTGAAGAACTACCTAAGTTTCAAACCGTGTTGTGGTAGAATTAGGTTTGCAATTTTCAAGGCTAAAAAATGTGATTTGATTACCTGTTAGTTTCAAACCGTGTTGTGATAGAATTAGGTTTGCAATTTAAGCTCAAGAGTTGGGTCAAAATGGATATTAAAGTTTCAAACCGTGTTGTGGTAGAATTAGGTTTGCAATAACAATGGATTTTAATGAATTTCAAAAGATTTTTGGGTTTCAAACCGTGTTGTGATAGAATTAGGTTTGCAATGCTGTTGCTGTTGTTGGTGCTACTGCTTCTATTGTTTCAAACCAAGTTGTGATAGAATTAGGTTTGCAATTACAATAGGAATTTTTTATATTGCTATGACTAAGTAGTTTCAAACCGTGTTGTGATAGAATTAGGTTTGCAATAAAAGATAGCAATTTAAATAGTGCTGAAAATTTTGCGTTTCAAACCGTGTTGTGATAGAATTAGGTTTGCAATAAGAGCATTTAAAAGAATTTAACATTAAAACTTATTTGTTTCAAACCGTGTTGTGATAGAATTAGGTTTGCAATTTAAATACACTACTTTTACTGATTATTCTCTAAGTATGTTTCAAACCGTGTTGTGATAGAATTAGGTTTGCAATGGCTTAAAGTATAACGCAAGTGTGCGTTTATCTTGTGTTTCAAACCGTGTTGTGATAGAATTAGGTTTGCAATTTATGATGAATTAAAGGCTTTTCATACTAATAATATTGTTTCAAACCGTGTTGTGATAGAATTAGGTTTGCAATACTTTTAAATAATCCCAAAACAAAAGTAAAAGTAATGTTTCAAACCGTGTTGTGATAGAATTAGGTTTGCAATTCTAAAGTCCATTTGATTACTTTTGATTGAAATCTGTTTCAAACCGTGTTGTGATAGAATTAGGTTTGCAATTTAAATCAAAATCTATTTTATTATTTAAAATTAGGTTTCAAACCATGTTGTGATAGAATTAGGTTTGCAATTAGACCTTTTTAATGAGATGGATTTTGACAGCCGTAGTTTCAAACCATGTTGTGATAGAATTAGGTTTGCAATTTCATAATCTCTCCTTAGTTTTTTGTGATGGGATTGGGTTTCAAACCGTGTTGTGATAGAATTAGGTTTGCAATTTAATTAGAGATGAGTTAGATTTTTTGAATGAGTAGTTTCAAACCGTGTTGTGATAGAATTAGGTTTGCAATGAAAAACAATATCATTTGCGTCGTATTGTGCCTTTTTGTTTCAAACCGTGTTGTGATAGAATTAGGTTTGCAATAGCAAGGAAAACTTGCTATATATCAAGTATTTGAGAGTTTTTAAAAAGTAGTGATTTTTCCACTTTTAAAATTCTTTCAAATTTTAGTACTTTAGTGGAAAAATTAAACCTATGTTTAGTTTGTATCACTAAAATTAAAAAGCAAATCTAATTCTATCACAACGAGCGTTTGAAATCATTATTGCGGTTAAAGTTAGCAAAAATCCTAGCTCTGCATAGCACCTAGGATCCGCAACTTATTCTCTATCATCACAATAGTTAAAAAATTCACATTGATTACAAGCATTAAGACTAGCGCTACTATTTGGAAAAATTCCATTATCTAAAAGATTTTTCATATCTTTTACAACTCTTTTAAGCCTAGCAAAATCATTCGGAAAAATATTAAAAACCTTATGTTTTAGATGATTTGATGAGCATAAAATCACTCTTTTGCAAGGCTTAGCATAAGTTTTACTAGCTATTTTTGCGTATGCTAGTAGTTGCATTTTCGCCCCGTTACTAAGATTTAGATTATTACTTTGTTTAAACTCAAGCACCACCACCTCATCAACCCCAACAAAGAGCATATCACAAACCCCACACAGCTCATCATCTTCTAAATATTGATTTTTATAGGCTTTATATTCGCTTAGCCCAAGTTTAGCAAATGTGCGACTTTTGAAAAGCTCGTCTTGCTTTTTATGAAAATCATTACCAAAATATACATGCTTAGGATACTTTGGTGTAATATCGCAAAAATTATAAAAATAAAATATCCTAGGACAAAACACAAACTGCCTAATCAAACTCGCCTTCAAAAGTTCCATGAAATTCCTATTTCAAATTATTTAAAATTCTCATTGTTTTGGTTAAAATATACACAAGTTACTAAATACTATCAAAACTAAGTTGCTCTAAATCAGCCTTTTTATAACCGTGCGTATAATCTAAATCTATCTCACACCTACACAAAAATGCCTTATCCCCATCATCACAAAGCTTTTTAAAAAGCTCTTTTACCACCTTTATCTCGCTTTTGCTAAGCTCTCCATAAAAGACTGATTTTTGGATATTTAAAAGCCCTAAATCCTTTAACTCTTCAAAAAGTTTTGTTCGTGATTTGTTATCTTCTATATCGTAGCTTACAATATACACGCTCACCACCTAAACACATAAGAATGATAATTATTCGCACCGCACAAAAACCCACTAAGCTTATAAACTTGTCTTTGTATTATGCTTTCAAGACTTAGTTTAGAGTGATTATGTGGCAACTTTTTAGCAAGTGAGTTAAAAATCTCATTTGAAATTAGCTTTTTACACTCATTAAAATCGCCCTTTAGCTGATGCCTTAGCTTGATGATATTTCTATCAACTAAAAAACTTCTATACTCTTCCATAATGTCCAAAACTAACGATGGCTTAGCACTTCTTAAGCTATGAAGCACTCCAAAATATGGGTTTAACCCTGCGTTTATCACGCTTTTATAAATTATGTTTAAAAGTATTGCGTAGCCGTAATTTAGGGCTTTATTTACATTATCATCTGCATATCTGCCCATGCGATTTACAAACTCATCTCCTAAAAGCCTTGTTTGTCTAAGATAATCAAAATAAACTTTTGCCGCACTTCCTTCAATGCCAAAAATGCTATCTTTTGTCATTTTATAAGTTTTTAGCTCGTTAATAAATGTTTTTAATTGCTCGGTGGTTTTTTGTTTTAGCAAATCATCTTGCAAATACCTTGAAAAGTATAAAATCGTGGAGCGTTGGTTTTTGATTTTACCTATGATTAGCTCTTTTGCTAAGGCTAGATCTTTGCCGTTTTGTTCGCTTAAAATCTGATGTTTTATCACATTTACGCTTTTATGCTCGTGTAAAGTGTGTAAAGCTAAATGAAATTTAAAATCATTAAAGAATATCTTAACCCCACGCACTCCACAAGCATAGGCTAAGTCACTACTTAGCCCTACACCACGAGATTTTATGCTTATAGTTTTTAGGTTTTTAAGTGGATATTCTTTGATTAACTCTCCATCTTTTTTAACTACTAATCTAGCCGATTTTAGCCCCAAATACACCCCGTAAGAATTCACTACGAGATGTTTTAGCATATATTATCTTTCATAATTTGTCTATTTGCTTTTGAGGTTTGATTTGTTGTGTATTTTAGCCCTAAAACTTCAAAATTATCACAAATTATACTAGCTTTATAATCCCTTGGCTTACCTAAAAACTCAACTAATTCAATATTTAAACACTCATCACAAAACTTCACCCATTTATCATTTTTATCATTTAATGCACTTTTAAAAATATCTAAATCATATCCTAATTTTGCCTTGTTAAAATGCACTTGCACCGTATGTCTAGCAGCTTCGCTAACTATAAAGTCAAGCTTTGAGATTTTTTCTGGTAAATTATTTTTAATGCTTATTTTATAGATTTCTTTAGCATTTTCGCTAAGGTTTAAAATATCTAAAATATCGACTATTTTGAATGGTAAAACATTCTTGCTATGATATTTTATACCCACAATTCTATCTTTATCAAAATAATTTTTTGTAGCTATGTTTTCATTTGCTAAACCTTCATAACCTGTATTTCTACGCACCACAAAACTAGCTGCACTTACAACACTTAGCGAGTATGTAACACGGCGTTTGTTTCTAGCTCTTTTTATATTTTTTTGATTGCCTGTGTAGAAATTATTTATATAAAGCTTATGGATTTTTTCTACTTCATTTTTAGTTTTTACTTCATTTTTTACTAGGATTTCATAGAACTTTTCTATATTTGCACCATTATCTTTAGGCTTGATTAACTCGCCACTTTTAGCATCAAAAAATATATCTAAAACATCTTTTCTAACACTTGATACCAAAAACTTATCTAAAAATTTAATTTTTTCTAGTGTTTTTATATCTTTTGCCTCAAAACTTGCAAAGATTAAATCAAAAACTTTTTTGGTGTCTATATGAAATCTTACCGATTTAAGTTTTTTAACTTCCATTAATAAATCAAATTCTTTTAAAATATTTAAATGCTTATCACTTAAATATTTAGCATTTTCATATCTAAGTGAGTAAATCGTATCTTTAAATAATTGCTTTCTTGAAATTTTATCTTGACTTAATTCTAAGTACTTTTGGCTTTGTATATTTTTTATCTCACTTTCTTTTAGATAAATCTCACTGAATTTAAACTTTGGTTCAAACTTCACATTCTCATTTATAGATACCACCTTTTTATCATTAATAGCACTAGCTATATAAAATACAACACTAGCATCTATACAATGGCTATGGCTTGATTGAATTTTTTCTTTTGCTATTTCTGGTAAATCAAGACTTAGCTCACGCCTAATAGCACTTGTTAGCTTACTATCAATAAAATTTACATTAATATCTAAATCTTTATTCTTTGTTAGAGCTTTTTGAACTATTAGTTTAGCAAGGCGTTTTTGAGTGCCGTTTGTTGTGGTTTTTAATTTATCTTGTTCTAATAATTCCAATGCTTTAGCATAAAAGTTTTCTTTAGGCATAAAAAGTGCATGTCTAAAGGCAATTTGCTCATGATATTTTAGATTTTTATAATTTGTATATTTATCGGTATCAATACCTTTTAAAGTATTATTTATAAAGATTTTTAACTCATTTTCGTTTGCTACACCACACTTTTTGTATATATCATTTTTATATTCTTCTTTTAAATCAGTAAAATAAATATACCCATCACTTTTTCTAAGATTTTCGTATGATTTTACGGGAATTAAATTCGCTTCTGAGTTATACTTACATTTACTTCTTGGCAAGATATGATCATACTCAGCATTTTTGAGATTTAAAGACTCCCCACTATAAGGGCATATTACAAAATGCTCTTTAGGCTTTCTTTTTACTTTAGTTTTTGTAAGCTCTTTTGCTGCTGTTTCAAAAGCAAAGGCATTTTGCTCTATATTTATACTTAATTCTTTAGTATTACTTAAATCCAAATCTTTTATAATCTCATAAGCAAGTCTATCAATATACATTTCAACCCTACCATTTATAAGCCTTGCACTATCCGAGCCAAATACCGAACACATAGCTTTTTCACCACTTGTTCTTAGTAAAGTTTGCAATGAGTGTTCCTTGCAAAGTTTATTAAAACCCTTAGTATCATCTAAGATTATATTTGCACTCTGAAGCAGCTGATTTATCATAGTTTTTAGCTTGTCGCTTTTAGCTACATTTTTAAATATTTCTTGGCTAGTTATTAATTCATAGGCTTTTTTATATTGCTCTAAAATCTTTTTTAATTCCTTATCATTTGTAGCCTTGTTATCTAATAAAGCCTTTTCATCATCTAAAGCCTTGTAAAAGGAGTTTTGATAAGATTTAGCCATTTCGCTAAGATTAGTTAAAAAACCCTTTAAGGTAGTATTACCCTTAACTTTATTTTCTTTTTTATTTATAAATTCCATAAAAACATTGACATCATTTTCACTAAATCCATCAGGCTTAGCCCATAAAATACTAAGATGAGTATGTTTAAGGTTATTTTTATAAGGAGTATGACACCCACAAGGCTTTAAAAGTTTATTTGATAATACACCTTTTTTAGCCAGCAGCAATTCATCATAATATTTATTTGCAAAGTCTTGTAAGGCATCAAAATCACTATCATTTAAACATATCGTATCTTTAAAATATTTTGCATATTTATCAAAACTTCTAGGATAAAGCTTGGTATCTTCTAAATACCCATTAGATATATCTAAAAATCTTTGAAAAACCACTTTTAACTCATTTTCATCCAATTCATCGTATTCTTTTATAACGCCGTTCTCGTCTATTGTAAGGCTTGAAAAATTAGGATTTTTTAAAATATGTTTTAGGCAAGTTTTTAGCTTATTACCAAGCTTGTCTTTTAAGACTAATACATTGCAAGTTTGTGGGTTTTTATTATTCATTCTCTCATAAGGTGGAATGCTTATTATTGGGTCATTTTTACATAGATATTCATAGCTTGAATTTTCTAGGTTTTTTAACATTGTGCGTTTGTTTTCTAACTCTTTTTCGCCTTGAAAGGTAAGAAATTTTATATTTCTTATGCTTTGTTTTCTTAATTTTTCATCATCAAAAACATCATCAAATTTGTTATTAAAATACCTTCTTAAAACCCTTGTTTGGTAATTTGAAATATTACCAATAATATTTGCAAACTCATCAGCATTTATTTTTAGTTTTAAAATTACACTTCCAAATTCCACACTTTTGCAAAGTTCTTTTATGTCTTTTATATATTTTTCTCTATGCTTGTTATTTTTAAGCATTTCATTTCTAAGGGCTTCAAACATATCTGTAATAGCATTTCTATCACTTGCTTTTATATTATAAACAAATTTATCATTATCATATTTTTGCATTATTAGGCTAGTTTGCTTAGCTAAAAACTCACAGAATTCATCAGTATCATACTCGTTTGCAAAATTTGAAAGCCTTAATTCATAGTCATTTTTGTTAATGCAGTTTTTAAACTCATAGCCATCAATTTCATTTAGCAATTCTAAACTCTCATCGCTAATGTCATTTTCAAATTCTATATTTATATAATTAAACCCACGATTTTTAAGTAGTCCATATATTAGCTCAAGTTCGCTTTGGCTTAAATCTTTGATTTTGATTTTATTTAACAATTCATCTAAAAGCCTTCTAGCAAATTTTGACCTTTTTATACCCCTTTTTTGGTGTCTTTTGGAGGTTCTATCTTTTTTCAAAAAATTTATAAAAGATGGGTCAAAAATATAGTTCATAGCCGTTTTATATACAATCTTTCCATCTTTTGTATGTGTTATAAATACTCCATTATTTTTTGCTCCCATATCTATGCCAATATAAGTTTTCATTCTTGTTCCTTTAAATTCATTTGTGTGAGTATATATAAAATATTATAATTTATAAATGTTATGGAATAAATAATAAAATATCGGAATTATAAAATAATTATCCGATATTTTTCTACTCTTATTAGTGATTTTAAAATCAAAAGTTTTAAAACTAACATTTACCTATACATAAAATATCATAAGTTGAATTAATTTTACTGAAGGGTTATCGGGGTGGCTAACCAGTTGCCCGATATTTTACTAACTTTAAAATGATTTCAAACTCTAATATATTGTGATAGAATTAGATTTGCTTTTTAATTCTAGTGATACAAACTAAACATAGGTTTAATTTTTCCACTAAAGTGCTAAAATTTGAAAGAATTTTAAAAGTGGAAAAATCACTATTTTTTAAAAACTCTCAAATACTTGATATATAGCAAGTTTTCCTTGCTATTGCAAACCTAATTCTATCACAACACGGTTTGAAACTTCAAAATTAAGACCTTTTAAAACATGGGCTTTATCATTGCAAACCTAATTCTATCACAACACGGTTTGAAACTGCAATAAAAAAAAAGAAAAACAAAGAATAAGTATTATATTGCAAACCTAATTCTATCACAACACGGTTTGAAACAAAAAGCGTTAATCAAAAATTAGTTAATTCAAATTCATTGCAAACCTAATTCTATCACAACACGGTTTGAAACGTTAAAACTATCTTGGCATTTATACAAGTCATTAAAATTGCAAACCTAATTCTATCACAACACGGTTTGAAACGTCTGTTGAATTACACCCGAACCACTAGACCTAACTAAATTGCAAACCTAATTCTATCACAACACGGTTTGAAACAAATAGTCGGTATTTTTATAATAGTATACGCAAAAAATTGCAAACCTAATTCTATCACAACACGGTTTGAAACAAATACATAATTTAATTTTTCTGTAATATCAGCATTATTGCAAACCTAATTCTATCACAACACGGTTTGAAACTTAAAAACAAAAATAAAAAACTTATCGTAATTTTTTATTATAAGCCCAATTCTAATAAAATTTAAATAGAAAAATAAAAACCTATTATTACCAAAATTTTTATTAATGCTTTTTTGCAAGACCTGCTTTTATATCTAAATTATTAAGCTTATTTATGCTTTTTGTTAGCTTGTCCATCTTATCAGTGCTAAGTCTCGCTATTTTGCCAAGTTTTTCTAATCTTTCTTGCTGTGTTTTTAGCTTATCAAATCCACCTAAGGCTAACTTTAGCCCTAAGCCAAATTTCATCTCCATTAAGTTCTCCTTAATAATGTTTATTTATAATGCCCCTGCGATGAGTTAGATGGCTACTAACTCGGGTAAAGGGGTTAAAATGTATCGATAAACGGACTACTTTACATAAAGCCTTAAGCATTAGCCAATGCCGTTAATTCGTTGGTTCCCCGAACGTCTCAAAATTTCTTTTTCTCTCTATCTTCGTTTTTTTCCTCTTGTGTAATAGATGTAACAATAGCTTCATTCTTGCTAGTCTTTTTAATAGCTAAGCGATAATAAGTGCCTAAATGACTAACTATTACTTCAGCTTCAGTTAGCCTTTTTTTACCATCTTTATCTAATTCGCTTGACTTGTTTTGTTTTTTAATGTTTTTTAACATTTGTGGTATCATTGCATAATCATAAGCTGTTATATGTTTTCTGTGCTTATGAGTAAAAACATTTTCCAAGCTTACAAATAATGGCAAGTCTTGTCCTAAAATATCACAATTACCTACTTTTAAAAGTTTTCCTTTATAGTTTTGCTCTTTCTCATCATTAAATACCTTTTTTATAGTGTTATAATTGTTTCTAACTTCTTTTATTTGCATTAAACTTTCTTTTATCCTAGTATTAACTGCCTTATGTACCTCGTGAGGTAAGCCTTTTACTTGCTCGTTTAAATACTCTGTTAAGTTTTGGATTTTTTGCTCGTATGATTTTATACCATTTTTAAAGCCATTATCAGGGATATTTAAAAGCGGTGCTTTTTTTCCTGTATAGCCCAAATCTCTTGCTTCATCTTCACTTAATGCTTGAACTTTGCACCTACAACCCCAGCCATTAGGCGGGTAATTGTTACGCCAAAAAGAATGCTCCTTAGGTAAAATAAATCCGTGAAAGGCTTTAAGTACAACTCTAAACCTATTATGCATAATCGCTACATATCTTAAGTAAGGCTTATCGCTTATAAGTTATTTTTTTTAAATCTTGCTAAACCATATACTTGTCTTAGGTTTTGATTAAAGACAACTTTTAAATGGTGTTTATAAAGTCCGCTAATGTTTTCTAGCTCTTTTACGTAATCTTTAAAGCTTGTACCATTTAAATAAGCCTTTTTTAAGTATGCTATGCATTCTTTTAAGTGTTTCAATTTCATTTATCCCACTTATTAAGAATGTTCTATTATAAGCACTAAAGCGTAATTTATCTAAATCATAATCTTTAGGTAATTTATCATCAAAGTATTTAATTGCATCTAAAGGACTTAGTTTAAAAATATTGCTTAAATCATTCATCGCTTAAGCCTTTTAAACTAATATTTGTTAAAACTTGAGCCATTATGTTTTCTAGTTTGTATTGTTTTATGCCTTAATTAAGTAGTTTATTCACAGCGTCTTCATAAGAATTTGAGTTTTCAAGGACTTTTAAAAACTGCTCTTACAAGTCTTTATCTAAACCCACTACTCAACATCATTAAATCTATATTATCCACAGCTTATTTATTTTATTAAAAAAAGCTTTTAAAAACATTATTTATCCTGTAAAGGTATAAAATTAGTTTATATAGTTTTATTATTTAAATATTTTAAATATATAACTTATAAATACTTCTAGCATATACTAAAACTACTTAAAGCAAATAAAAAAACCTATATAAAAAGTAAGAGCTATATTGTATAAGTATCATTTAAAATATCTATTTTTATAATCTCATACTAAAAAACATAATTAAGCAAATTATTTAAAGTAAAGGTTTTAAAAAACCCAAA